>NZ_JAZTXC010000095.1:0-23923 GCF_045636185.1 Methanobrevibacter sp.
AAAAACTAAAAAAAATACGATAAAAAAACTTTAAATAAAACAAAAACAAACATATAATTGATATGAATATATAATCATATCAAGTTGAACATCAGAAAATATTTCAAACTCCAAAGATAGTTCAACGAGTAAAGTGAAGGAAAACTCCTTTACTTTACATTTTAAAAATTAAACATCATCCAATATTTTAGAATCCGCTCCTGCAATCTTTACAAGGTATTCTGCCTCAACAATGTGTAAATCTGCAGGAATAACAATACAATGAAGAGGACCGCCAAAGTCATAATCTATCAGTTCGGATATTTCACCCGCCTTTACAACAACATCCTTTGAACCGACACGCGCAATACCGACAGCCAATGTATCCTCACTTATCAATCCGTCATAATCCAAAGACTCTTTAATATTCATCAAATATTCCAGACCTTTATTAACAGTCATGTATCTATCTTTATGGGCCTGAATATCAAGTAAAACTAATGTGTGCAAGTTTGATTTTAAATTCTCTTCAATAGCAACATATGGAGATTTAGGATAGAAATTATAATCCGGAAATGGAATAGTGGTAACTTTTCCAAACTTATAACCCTGAAGACCGGAAATAGCTGGTGCTGAAGATAAAATGGATGATCCATGAATAACCTCATATTCAATTCCTTTATCAGCACACTGGACCAAAAAATCACTGTGGGTGGTTGCAATTAAAGGGTCTCCTCCTGTAATTAATGCAACATCCAAATCTTTTGCCTCTTCAATGAATTTATGTTCTTCTTCAACTTCATTCCTGACCAAAACTTCAATCTCTTTGCCGACCAAATCCTCTATTTTATCGAAGCTGGAACCGAATAAACGTGAAGTGAAAAATTCCGCATAAATCCTGTCTACATTTTTTAAACATTCCAAACCTTTTAAAGAAATGTCTTTTTCATCAAATAAACCTAAACCTACTAAATAAAACATAATATAATATATATGAAATAAAACATAAAAAAGTTATTATGAAATCAGTAAAGGTTCCATTAAAAAAGCTTAATGATGTAAGAAAAGAATTGATGGCAAAAGAATTAATGAGAATGGATTATAGGATTAAAGCTGAAGCGGATTATGGTTATATTCCAATAAAAGAGGATATTGAAGGATATGAAATAGTGGATGTTGAATTAGAAGAACTGAACACCCATCCACATAACTTTTCAGAGCTGCTGGAAGACGAGCTGACAGCAGAAGAAATCGAAAACCTGAAAACGTCTTTCGATACTATTGGGGATGTTGTAATTCTGGAAATTCCTGATGAACTGGTGGCTAAAAAGAACATTATTGGAAAAGCAACCTTTGATTTCACCAAAAGAAAAGCAATCTACATGAAAAAAAGTGCCATACACAGCACTATAAGAATAAGGGACCTTGAATTGATTGCCGGAAAAGATGAACCTGTAACAATACATAAAGAGCACGGCGCCAGATTAAAGCTAAATGTTAAGGAAGTGTACTTTTCACCAAGACTTGCAACTGAAAGGAAACGTGTAAGCGACAGCGTTCATGATGGAGAAAATATTTTAGACATGTTTTGTGGAATAGGACCGTTTCCAATAGTAATAGCTAGAAACAATGATGTCAATATAACCGGTGTCGACATAAATGAAAATGCAATAAAATATTTTGAGGAAAACATCAGATTAAATAAAGTTGAAAATATTGAGGCAATCTGCGGAGATGTGAGGGAAGTTTCAACCACATTTAAAACAAAATTCGACAGAATAATAATGAACCTTCCAGGCCTTGCCTATGATTTCCTTGATGTTGCAATGAATCTGATTGAAGATGGGGGAATAATAAATTATTATGAATTCTCTGATGGATATGAGCAAGGTAAAAAAAGATTAATAGATGCCGCTTTAAAAGAAAATAAAAATGTGGAGATACTCAACACCAGAAAGGTTAAATCAATATCTCCAAACGAATGGCATGTAGCCATTGATGCCAAAATTAAAGAAAAATAATTAATATATGTAAAATAACACTAAATAGGATCAATTATACCATTTTCAGTGATAATTCCTGTAATGAACTCGCTAGGAGTAATGTCAAATGCAGGATTAATTACTTCAGTGCCTTCAGGACAGATTCGGGCTCCACCATAATACCTTACTTCATCACCATCACGTTCTTCAATAATAGTATCAAAGATAGATGCTTCGATATCAAAGGTAGACAATGGAGCAGCCACATAAAATGGTACATTATGTTGTTTGGCTGCCATTGCAACCATAAATGAACCGATTTTATTGACAACACCGCCTTTAGCTATTCTATCAGCACCGATTACAACCTTATCAATTTTTCCCTGTGACATTAAAAATCCTGAGGCGACATCAGGAATTAATTTAACGGGAATGTTTTCCTGCTGCATTTCCCAAACACTCAAACTGGCCCCCTGACCTCTAGGCCTTGTTTCATCACAGATGACATTGATGTTTTTACCTGCATCACGGGCTGCTCTGAAAACACCCAATGCAGTTCCATAATCAACACATGCCAGCGCACCAGCATTACAATGGGTTAAAACAGTGTCGCCATCATCAATGACTTCACTGCCATATTTTCCGATAGCCCTGTTAGTATCAATATCTTCCTGATACATTTTTAATGCTTCTTCTAATGGATTATCACTATTCAATACCCTATCGACTGCCCAAAACAGATTAATTGCAGTTGGTCTTGCAGCTTTAATTTCTTCTGCAGCCTTATCCAAATCTTCATCATCCAAATAAGCCAATGCCATGCCAAAACCTGCAGCAACACCTATAGCCGGCGCACCACGAACAATCATGTCCTTGATTGCTACAATAACTTCCCTGTAGTTTTCACAATAAACATAAGTTAATTCATCCGGAAGTTTAGTCTGATCAATTAATTTTAATTTATTATCTTCCCATTCAATAGTTCTCATAGATAATAATTTAATTTAAAATAATATAAAAATTTAATCTTATCCCATACAAAAGAATATTAATTTTAATAATTATAAATTAAAATCATGAAATTATCAAAGTCAAAAATCAATACATATCTCAAATGTCCACGTGAATTTAAATACCAATATATTGATGAAATTGAAATGCCCCCAAATGAATATATGGAACTTGGAACCAATGTTCATTCAATAGCTGAAAATTATGTTAAAATTTACGGTGAGAATCCACAGGAAAATCCGAGATATTATCTTGATTTAATAGCTAAACAAAAAAACATGAATATTGATGAAATTGATGTCCATTTAGATAGTTTGGCTTCTTTTTTTGATAAAGCATTTATAGAAAACGATTATAAAGTATTTAGCCAGGAAGAATACTTGACTGATGATACACACAATTTTAGTGGAATTACAGACATTATTTTAGAAAATCCTGAAGGAGAACTGGTGGTTATTGACTATAAGACAGGTTCCTCATCTTCCTTCAGCAAATGCAGATTGGAACTTGGATATTATAAAATGCTTGTCGAAAGCAATTACAATAAACCAGTAATAAGTGCAGGAATATTTTTTACAAAAGACAATAAACTAAGATTGCTGTATTTCAAAGATGAAGATAATAAACGAAAATATATTTGCAATCAGGAATTAAATGATGGCCTTGATACATTATACAAAGTCAGAGAAAATATAAATGCCGGAAAATTTCCCAAAAATGAACAATTTTTATGCAGATACTGCACATATTCAGATATCTGCTTTAACGACAGAGATTAAAAAAAGAAATTGAAAAAAGTGATTATTTTTCAATTATATAACCACTATTTTGACCTTTAGTTATAAATATAGGTGCATCTTCACCTAAAAATTCGCGAGTTGCTTTTAATACGGATTCCTTATTTCTTTCATCGACTACAGAATAAATAGTTGGTCCGAAAGAACTCATTCCAACACCATATGCTCCATTATCACGCAAATGCTGCATTAAATTATGCATTCTTTTATCATATAATGTCAATTCTGCTTTTTGGAATCCTCTTTTATGAATTTCATCAATACATTTTCCGAATTCTTCAATATCCTTTTCAAGCATTGCAGGAATCAGATTCATAAATACAATATGAGATAATTGTTCCACTTCTCTTTGAGGGAGCGGACAGAATCTCTGGAATAAGTTAACTTCTTCACCATCATGAATGGATAATCCGTATGGAGGTATTGCAATTAACACATCCCATTCCTGAGGAAACTCATATCTTCCAATAAGTGGAGGCGGACATGCACTTGATGCTGAAGAAGGTAAAAACGTAGCTTTTTCCTTTAAACTATGTCCTCCATCAGCAATAAAACCTCCTTCTTCGAAACCATAAGTTCCGATTCCTGAAGTACCACCTCTTCCAACAATTGAGGACAGTTCAACAGAATTTTTTTCAATTCCAACAGTTTCACAAATTAGTTTAGCAGTTGCAAGAGCAATTTGGGTACCTGATCCAAATCCGGAATGTGCTGAAAATGCATTGTGAACTTTAAAATCAAAACCAATATCCAAATCAAAGTGATTGCAGATATCTTCATAAGCTTGTTTTATTTTTAAGTTACATTCTTCAATTGCTTCTTCATCTGTAATACTTTCATCAAATTCTACAGTTACTCCACTTTCTGTTTGAGTACTTTCTAAAATGAATTGTGGGTTTTGTAGAGAAAATCCGATTCCCCCATCAATTCTTCCATATGACCCATTTAAATCCAATAAGGTTATATGGATTCTAGCAGGTGTTCTTATTATCATCATTATCGCCCAAAAAAATATATTTTATTACAATATAATTTCTTTAAATTTAAATATAAAAACTTTTATATGAACACATCCTAAAAAAAAAGTAAAATATAAATTTTAATTTATTATAATTTTAATTGGCTATTGAATAAGCATCCCCATCTGGTAATGATATGTCCTGAAAATTAAGCTAATATTCAATATATCAACACTATTTCATCAGCAACACAATTATAGAACACACAACCAAAAGATACATTTTCACATTTAATAGTTAAACAGGTTTTTTAGAAACATAACAGTAAAGACCAGTACATTGTTAATTTTAAATATAGAAAAGATAATGAAATTAAGGATGAACTTTACTCCCCTTTTGTCAATGATTGATTTTCATGATGGTCAAATAATACATAATTAAAAAATTTTTAAATCACTTATTTTCTTCTAAAAATAATGTATGCAAGTACATACTTATATTATCATTTATATAGTTACTTATATAAAAAATAAAAGGTATGTAAGCACTTACACACAAAAATAATTAAATAAAGTTCTTTTCAAATAAATATTTAAGGAGAAATACTGGAGATTTTATCTCTATCATAAATAGCCAATACATAAAATCTCAAACAATCACCAACTTTAATCCTGTGATGAGTATATGGCTACTTAATACATTTTATGGGAGGATGTAAAATATGCTTAGTTTAAAAAAATCAATAATTTTATTTATAGTAGGCATATGCATTTTAATGAGTACTTCCTGTGAAGTTGATTACACTTATAGCTGGTACCATTTGGCACTCGGAGAAGCTATAATTGGAGGTACATTAGGAGGTATTACAGGTCTTAGCTATTACTTCACCAATTAGGAAAGTGATAACTCACTTTCCCACATTAAAGGAACAAGAAAAATGTTGAATCTGAGATTGCACCACAATGGATGTGGAAATATGCTGCGGTGCGATACACAATATTCAAAAAAAAATGTAGGAACGCATGTGAAAAAGAAATATCTTAAAAAAATAAAAAGAAGTTAAGAAATTAATCTTAACTAATAGTAATCACATTTGATTTTCTATAATCATTCCAGATGGTAGTTATAATATATTGGCCCGGCATCAAGTTAATATTTAATGAAATCGTACCATTTTCATCAGCAGTACGATTGTAAAATACTCCATTAATATTAAAAGTTAAATTTTCTCCATGCACGATACTACCCTGTTCATCCAACACAATAGCTTCAAATTTACTGCCATCCCGATATTTCATTACCAAATCCTTTGTAACCACCCTTTCCAATACCATTATATCATTGGATACAAGCTCACCCTTGTAATCAGCAGTAACGATATAATCCCCAGGGTTTAAATTAACATTTAATTTGGCGACACCGCTTTCATCAGTAGTGCGTGTGTAGAAAACACCATTGATGTTGAATGTGACACTAGCACCACCCAGAGGGTTTCCCTGACCATCCAATACTTTAATAGTGTATTGAGTTCCATTCCGATAATATTTTACTATATCGCTATACTCAAGAAGCACGGACTTTACCTGAATGGAGTTACCAATCATTTCACCGGAAACCAAATTGATTGAAGTGATAATGTATTTTCCCGGCGCTAAATTAATATTCAGCTTAGCAATACCCATTTCATTAGTTTTGCGGGTGTAAAATATACCATTAATATTAAATTGCACATCTGAATTTTTTAAAGGCTTGCCGTCAGTGTCTAAAAATGATGCATAAAACTGCGTGTCGTTTTTAAAGTACTTTACAATATCTTCACCAAATACAGTTTGCCTTATCGTGACATGAGCAGTAGTTTTATTCTTGCCTATCTTATCATCATAGGATATTACTGCATCATACTCACCTTTTCCCAAGTTGAGGGCCAGTGATGCATAACCATTCTCACCAATAAAGCGATAATAGTCCATTCCATTAATTTTAATACCCACACATTCTCCAATTAAAGGTTTGCCATAGTTATCCTTTAAATATACATTCAATCTTTGAGGCCCGCCAACATACTTGTCGACATCACTTGTACTTATATAAGCGCCATAGTCAGTCACATAGTAATTTAAATTATTCTCTTCAGATTTTCCCTGTACGAAAGCATGGATATTGTGATTGCCCATAGATTTTGGCCTGAAATAAATGATAATATCTTTTACCATGTTGATAGCAGGCAAATTCCAATACAGTTTATGCTGTTGAGCATCATAAATATAGGAACCGTGTGAAGGATAAGCATTGATAAAATCAACATCATTACCCAAATCAAATTCAACAGTATGTTCAGTGTTTAAAAGCTTTATACTATATGAAACAGAATCTTCATCATTAATGAGTACATTGCTTGGACCGTCAATCAATTCAATCATGTTTCCTGTAGCAGTATTTTCAAATATATGTGTTCCGACATATAATTTTCCAGGATTTTCAGGGACTGAAGATGCAGGATAATAATTCCCCTTATAATAAAAGTGAGTTACAATCCTTGATGTATCCAATCCAACATTATGCCCATTATCATTAGTTACATAAACATCAGCACCATAAAATAATCCATTTGGTGTATCATGAACCTTATAATCATATGTATAAAGATTTCTTCTGTTTAAACCTGAATCATCATAAGAACAGATTTGAATAATTGCATCTACAGGATCTGCTCCGTAGTCCTTATAGTTTCCTTTTTGATAATACTCAATTTCGTTAGGAATAACCATGAACTGTCCAGGATATAATGTTCCGGTTAGAATTCTATCATAAAATGCAATACCATATCTTCCGTCAGGAGCCTTTACAACAAAATGGCCATAGTCATAATCATAAAGAATATCCCTTGCCTGTCTAAGAAGATCTTTTGAAATATCATTGCTTGAAACGATAGCACCAGCTATCCTTTCAATTGCTCTGTTATCATCATCATACTGACTTCCACCTTGACCAATTACCCAACCATCCTCTGTTATTATAGAATGGAAAAAATAAGTATATAAAGTATCAATTTCTTGCTTAATAATATTTCTGCCATACCACTCCTGAGAATTGATTTCTACACCATAACCGTTAAGCGGTGAATCCTGCCTAAAAGCATAAACTGTTTGACCATTGTTCTCCTGAATGATGAATGAACAACACTCAAAATCAGATATATCTACTGTCCTATTGGATGAAGGCCGGATATCTGAAACTTCATCAGACAGTATATCAGACCCATAATCAGAAACATCTGATGAATTATAATCTCCAATTTCATCAGTTATGGCCACATCAGACAATATTTCAGACCCATAATCAGAAACATCTGATGAATTAATATCAGCCGCACTAACTGCAGAAATACTTATAATCAAACAAATAAATAAGATTATTAGTTTATAATATTTCATATATTATTATATGATTTTATAAATAAAATAATTTAGTATTTTTTTGTTCAACAAATAATCATTCATTGCCAGAATCACCGAAACGAAAAAATAACAACATCAAAAATATCTTTTAAGCAAGCATATATTGATATCATGAAAACATTTCTTTTTTAAATGAAATTAAACATTGCTGAAAGCTTATTAATGGAAATTACCAACTCTGCAAGCAAGTACCTGCTTACAGTAAAATATATTTAACATATTGCCAAAAATAGGAATAGAAAGTCTTTTGTTACTTTTTTAATACATTTTGGAGGTAAAAATATGAAAAAAATAATACTATTTGCAATGTTGATTTCCTTAGCATTAATTGGTATAAGTTGTGTTTCAGCAGCGGATATGGATAATTCCACAATAACTGATGCTCAAATACATCCAATTTGTTTCCCCGATGCTATTGACAGTCATAATTCAACAGAAATTATAGAAGACTCGAATATGAATAGTGATGAGAACCCTAATAATCAAACCCCAGGATCATTCGATGACTTGCAGGCAGAAATAGACAATGCTGCTGACGGTTCAATTTTAGTTTTGACAAGAGATTATTATGGTACTGAAAACTCATTTGTTCAGCTGGATAAAAATTTAATAATCGATGGTCAAGGACACACTATTGACTGTTTAAATAAAGATGGGTGCAGCGCATTTTATTCAAGCAAAGGAGATATTACAATAAAAAATCTTAGAATAATAAATGCTAATAATGATTATAATGGCGGTGCCATTTACATAACTGATGATGCAAAATATACAATTTCCAATTGTACTTTTGAAAATAACCGTGCTGAGAAAAAGGGCGGTGCAGTTTATTCTGAAAATTCACTGGATATTGAAAATTCCACATTCATATCTAACAGTGCAGATAACGGTGGAGCGGTTTATGTGGAAAGAGGCCTAAACGCTGTAAATGTAGATTTCACACAAAATAGTGCAAATGACTATGGTGGTGCATTTTATTCAGATAGGGATTCTTATATCAGTCAATGTCTTTTTGAATCCAATCGTGTTACATCCGATTACGGTTATGGTGGAGCTATTTATGTAGATAATGCAGAAATTTCCAATTCAACATTCAAGAAAAATTATGCTAAAGCTAGTGGTGGGGCAGTATATGCATTTGGCCTAACATTATTAGGCTCAAATTCCTTTGAAGATAATACTGCCGGAAAACATGGTGGAGCGATATATACCTCCATATTTACGGACGATGTTAAATATGCAAAATTCATCAATAACACCGCTGAAAATGGATATGGTGGAGCAATACACATTTACTCCGAAAACAAAGTTGCCTTTTCCCAATGTATCTTTGTAAATAATCATTGCGGTCAGGGTGGTGGAGTAATTTATCTGGAATCATCAAGATCACATCTAACTTTAGAAAATAATTTCTTCAACGGAAATTCTGCAGGAAAGAAAGGACAGGCAGTATTTAACTATGGTTACTACGATTCAGTAGACAGTAACTGCTGGAGTGAAAAAAACCCTTCATCAGGAAATGACATATTAACCGCAGCACATTTGTCCGGACCAAATGATTACATAAGTGATAGCAATCCGTTAGAAATGGTTTTATTTGTAAATAGTCAAATTAAATTAGTATTCCATATGGTAGATGATGTAGCCCATATAACAGCATGTTTCATTAATAATGCTGGAGACATATTTGAGGGTGAATTTTTCGATTTAAGTAATATTAATCTATACCCTGGTATAAATATTGATTTCAGCAATGAAAAGATTAGTCCCTGCAATATATCTGTCGATGCAACTATCAAATCTTTTGGAATACATGAAGTTTTAGCTGAATTTTATGGTTACACTACACTCACACTATTAGTCTCCGGAGAGTAATGAAAAATCGATTGAGATAATCCAGAGCGTTTAATAGGCTGTTAAATGAATTTTTGAATTTAAGTTAGTGTATGTTTAGAATTATTATTCATACACTATTTTCAAATTTTTTAATCAACATTGAATTCAACTATTTCACCATTTTCATTAACAATTTTTGCAATAGTCTCTTGTGCATCCTTAAGTTTATCATCACAAGCTTTAACTAAATCCATTGCTTTTTTAAATTCTTCAATCGCATTATCTAAAGGAACATCACCTTTTTCTAATTTTTCAACAATTTCTTCTAATTCTTTTAAATTATCTTCAAAACTGGCATTTTCATTTACCATACTAAATCACCTTCGTGTTAACGTTACCATCATTAAATTCAACTTCCAACTCATCACCAGACTTTAAATCTTTAGAACTGGAAATAACTTTACCTTCGCTTTTAGCTAATGTATAACCTCTCTTTAAAGTATTTAAAGGATTCAAAAGTTCCAACTTTGAAAATTGCAACAAATAATTTTCCTTTTTAGCTTTAATAATACTTTCAGGATTTTTAAAAACCGAAGAATTTTTAATCAAGTCCAATTTATTCTGATTTTTCATTATTAAAGATTCTGAAGAATGTTCCAGACGATTTAAAAGGTTATCCAATTGCATTTCCTTAGGAGCATAAATTTCACAGGGAGAAGTGAATATCTTTTTAGAAATTATATTGTCCAATTTAGCCAAATTTTCATCCAATGTCTTGTCAATAGCCCGGTTGGCTCTTGAATTAAGCTGGTCAATGCCCATTCTGATTTCACCAAAATTAGGAACAGCAATCTCGGCGGCTGCAGTTGGTGTTGGTGCTCTCAAATCAGCTACAAAATCAGCAATAGTAAAATCAATCTCATGACCGACTGCACTGATGACAGGAGTATTGCATTCATAAATTGCCCTTGCAACAATTTCCTCATTGAATGCCCATAAGTCTTCAATGCTTCCTCCACCTCTTCCAACAATTAATGTATCCAAATTAAAGTTTTCAGAACGTCTGATTTGCCGGACAATATTTTCACCGGCCATATCACCCTGAACCAATGACGGGAACAATATTATTTCACATAAAGGCCATCTTCGCTCAATTGTCGTTATGATATCCCTAATAGCTGCACCGTTAGCGGCCGTTACAACACCGACCCTATCGGGAAAATTAGGAATTTTCTTTTTATGGGATTCGTCGAATAAGCCTTCTTTATTAAGTTTTTCCTTCAATTCTTCATATTTCCTATGTAAGTCACCGATGCCGTCTTTAGAAATTTCACTAACATATAATTGATAAGTACCATTTTTCTTATAAACTTCAATCTTACCCTCAATTAGCACTTTCATGCCATCTTTTGGCTTGAATTTGAGTTTATATCTAGCACCAAACATCACACCCTTAATTTGACTGTCTTCATCTTTTAAAGTGAAATATAAGTGTCCGCTTCGATATAAATTAACATTTGACAGTTCTCCCTTGATAAAAATATGTTTTAAATTAGAATCACTGCCAATCAACTCACCAATGTAGTCAGTTATGCGGGATACAGTGATATACTCCTCAGCCATAAAATATCACCATAGATATAATTTGTTATCAATGAGTAAATACTTTTTGATGAAAACATTAATAAAAGAAAATAGATGTATAAATATACAAGAGGGATTGTTTTATGGCCGATAAAGATTTGAAACTTGAAACAAAATGTTATGATGCAAATGAATATGGTTATTTATATGGATTGAACAAAAGAATTCCCGATGAAGAATTTGAAAAAGTAAAACCTTACATGAGAGATTTTAGAAGAAAAGATTTTTTAGATGGAATAATTAAAGTTACTGGAAGGCCTGAAGGCTACAGGTGCCTGGAAGAGGACGTGCCAAAAGTTGAAGAGATACTGGGAATAGAAAACACATTGGAAAAAAGGCAGAAAAAAATCGAAGAAGCATTTAAAGATCCGATTAAAAAAGTGAATCTCAAAGACCAATCATATGAATGGCTGAATACCCTTTTCAAAAATGGCGGAACAAGACCGAAACAGAATCTAAGTCGTTTGGCAATCCATTCAACCAAGATATATGATCCGGAAGACAGTTTTAAAATAGGCAATAAAAATGGTGAAGGAACACTTTTCATTTATACTCCTCACGGAATGTGGTACATAATCAATAACTGTGGAGAGTACAGTGATTTAAGTTTGAATAATGTAGAAACACCAAACGGAGGAGCTATCGGATATAGACTAATGTATGATGATACGTTGGATACATTAATCAGAATATATACTGAAGAAAATGAATACAGTGGTGAAAAATTATATTAGTAAGATACAATATTGAAAGATGTGATGTTAATTGATTAACTTTTTCAAAAAAAATATAGACAAATTTAAATTAAAAAAAAATTATATAATATATTATAGGGGATGCTTATGGAAAGAGAATTCGATACTACTGAAGAAAAAATTATACATGCTACATTTAGGATTTTTCAAAAAGAAGGTATAGATAAGGCAACAACTAAAAAAATTGCTGCAGAAGCTGGTGTAAACGAAGTAACTATCTTTAGAAAATTTGAAAACAAAAAGAACTTAGTAGAGATTACTAAAAAATATTATTTTGATTTATTCATTTCTAAAATAAACAATATTTTTGACTATGAAGGCATTGCCACTATTGAAGACTATTTGACAAAAAACTTTAGAGGACTTAATGATCTTTCAGATGAAGATTACAGTATAATCAAAGTGTCTATGGAAGAAGTCAGCGGCAGTATCCCAGAAAAGAAACTTTTAATATCAGATATTACACAAACCATTCTTAACAAACTTGAAGAATTTTTCAAATTGCAAATAGAAAAAGGCAATATTAGGGAAGTAAATGCTAGAGTATTGGGTATTACCTGTTTCAGTGTAACATTCCAGTCCATTATTTTAAACAGACTGTATAATGAAAATAATGAAGTGGATGCAAAAAAATATTCTGACGCGTTTATGGACATTTTATATAATGGAATAAAACCCTAAAACCTACTATTTTTTTAAACATCACCTTATTTTTTCATTTTATTAATTATAACAATGTAAGTATGTGCTTACATTCGAAAAACTTTATATAAAAGTTTTTTAATATAATTAATTGACTTATGAGAATTAAGAGTTTTCTCCAGTCCCCATATACAAAAAAAACAGAGGTGAAAATATGGATGGGAAAAAAATATTATTTATAATGGCCGTTTTAACACTTTTTGTCGGCTGTGCTTTTGCTGCAAACAGTGTAAATGATTTCAAAGTAAATGATGCTTACAAACACGTATCAGGCAATGACTATTTTTCATTAAACATGAATGACAACCGAGATGTAGGAATCACAGTCTACAAAAACGCAAATGATGATGCCTACGGAGATGTTGATGTTTACGACCATGTTTTACACGATGACGGTAGAGAATATATCCAAGTTGATGATGACATGAAAATTGTCAAAAACTCAGACAATTCTGCTAATTTCACCGATTTCGACCATGCCACCCATGGTGTTGTAGAACTTGTAGAAAGTAACGGTCAACAATTTATTGTTGTAGCTTGGGCAAAAGACTCAAGTAATGTTCAAAATGCTGAATTAGCACAACAAATTGCTCAATTCAATAATGACAACCAAGTAAAAGCAATCGCATTTTAATTAATATCTTTTGATATTAATTTTTTCTTTTTTTTAACCAAACTATTTTTAAAAAATCCGATAACTCTTTTAAAAAAAAATAGATTTAGTAATGACTTTGTGGAGTCATTCCTAAATGATGATCTTCGTTTTTCTTACCCGGAATTCCATAAGCATCTGCTCGACATTGAGTACATGCCCTAAATACAGGTATTATTTCTTCAACTTGTTCACGAACACTTTCCATCATTGAACAATCAGGACGTGAATAATGCTTCATTTTCGCTAATGGTATTAACGGCAGTATATTCATTAAAGAAGCCCCTCTTTTCTTAACTTCTTTAGCGATTTCAATAATATGTTCATCATTTAATCCAGGAATTAAAACTGAATTAACTTTAACAACCATTCCATTAGCTGCTGCTTTTTCAACACCATCCAACTGATTTTTAATCAAGATTTCAACAGCTTCATAATCTTTGTAAACTTTTCCTTCATATTTAATGAATGAATAAATGTCTACTGCAATATCCGGATCAATTGCATTGATTGTTACAGTAACTGAATTTACTCCAAGCTCTGCAAGTCTATCTGCATATTTTGGAAGTAAAAGTCCATTTGTACTCATACATTTAATTAAATCAGGATGTTTTTCAGCCATTTTTTCAAAGAATTCAAACGTTTCTTCGTTAGCAAGTGAATCTCCAGGACCTGCTACTCCCACAACTGAAATTGGACCATCAGCAGTTACATCATCAATATGAGCAATCGCATCATCGGGATTCATTATACAACTGGTAACTCCCGGTCTGTCTTCTTCATTGTTAATATCTCTTGTACAGAAGTTACAGAAGATATTACATTTTGGTGCAACAGGTACGTGAGCCCTACCAACTTTATCATGCATTTTTTCATTAAAGCAAGGATGTGCTTTAGTTATATGGGCAAATCTTGAACCTTTATGTTCATTCATAATAACCACTACTCCCCAATTATTTATAGTTATTTTATAACAACCGTTATATAAACTTTTCTACATTCCACTTTCCAGTTCAGCTATATATTCATTAGCTTTTTCAACCCATGCATCCATAATTAACTCATCAGTAGCGACAACTGCTACAATGTCATTGGTAGACATGTCCTTAATGATTTTAAATCCTTCAGGCAATATTCTAAATATCGCATCGTAAATTCTTCTTTGAAGATTTGAATGAGGGTCATCAATAACCAAAGTTTCTAAGTCTAATTGATTGCCTGAAATTTCAAGTTGGTATCTGTTTGGTTGGTAGATTTCATCTCTGGAAAACATTCTCCATAATTTATTTAAAATATTTGGAAGGTAATTTTCATCATCAATAAGAATTCTTGTTACATCATCCTCTTTATCATAAGTAAATGAAGCAACATCTTTGAATTCAACAACGGTTGAAGTCTTTTTCATTTTAATAGCTAATATAAATACAGGATCGTCAGGATTAACAAAAGCCTTTAAATCATCAACAGACGGACCTAACACCAAATCCTGGAAAATCTGCTTTATGATGATTTCATAAACTTCTGCACCTTTCTTATCATAGCATTCAACTAACATCGAACCACTCTTTTTATTTGTTATCTTGTCTATGTCCCATTCCTGATACTAAAAGAGCTGCACCTACAGCACCGATGTGTTGGGAATATTCAGGAACAATGACTTCAATTCCACCTAAAGTTTCACTTACGGCTTCCACAAGACCTGAAATTAAACTTGTTCCCCCTACCTGTATCAATGGTTCACGAATATCAATCTCTTGAAGTTGCTGTTCGTATACTTGCTCAGATACAGAGTGACATGCAGCTGCTGCAACATCTGCTTTAGATCCTCCTGCTGCAAGAGTAGTAACAAGGTCTTGAATACCGAATACAATACAGTAAGAGTTTAACATTGCTTTTCTCCAATCGCCCTGGACTGCTAAAGGACCGAGTTCAGTAATATCAACATCCAATCTGCGTGAAGTCATATCCAAAAATCTTCCGGATGCACCTGCACAGATACCACCCATGGTAAAGTTATCAGGAATACCATTATTAACAGTAATTACCTTGTTATCCATACCACCGATATCCAATACGGTAGCTTCTCCTCTTTGACGGTCCGCCAAATAAACTGCACCTTTTGCATTAACAGACAATTCTTCCTGAATAAGTTCTGCACCGAATTCCTGACCCATAGTAAATCTACCATAACCTGTAGTTCCAATACCGTCCACATCATCCCAGCCATAATCTGTTTGACCAAATGCTTCAGAAGCTGCAGTTTTTGCAGATTCAATAATGTCCTTGGTTGATGTCCAACCGGTTCCGATAACCTTATTGTTTTCCATCAGAACAGCTTTTGTAGTAGTTGAACCTGAGTCTAGACCAAGAGTAAGTCCTTCCTGTTTTTCACGGGCAAGAATACTTCTACGAGTTACAGTAGTAGCCAATGCTTCCATACGGATGAACAGTTCATCAGCTTTTGTCCTTTCAGTAAATGAATAGGTAACTACAGGTATACGAGTATTATGTTGTATAAAACGTCTTACTTCATTTCTTACAAGTGCCGCTTCAGCACATCTAAAACAGGTAGCAATGAATACAGCATCAGGTTTGGATTTGCCTTCAACAATAGCCATAGCTCTTGCAATCATCAATTTTAAACTTGAACTTTGAGCAGAAAAACCGAATTTTTCATATGCTTCATCAATGTAATCCAAATCAATTTCCGGAAGAATAATTTCTGCACCAAATTTATTAGCTGCTTTTTCAATTTCCTTTTGAATTCCACTATATTCAGTTCCACATGAAACTAAAGCAATTTTTACCATATTTTATTCCCCCTCTGATTTTTCTTCAAGTGAATCAATGAAATCGTTAATTTCATTAACCATAACATATGTTTCATCCTGATTTGTAGGGTAGGTTATTTCCAAAACAGGAATGTCACGATTTCTGAGTAAAAATATTGACAGTTCATTAGTTCTTGCACATCCGATACAACCAAAACCAAATGGTGCGCCATCAACAATAATAGCAGCCTCGGCTTCATCTATAAGTGGTCCAATAATTGCCATCCTACCACGAACACCTGATGGAACCTCAATTGCCGCATATTTAAGACCTTTAATTGGGTCCTCTTCTGTAATATTCATCGGAGGAGAATCAATTTCCGGATCTTTAATTTTTTGTCTAATTTGTTTTTGAAGAACTAAAGGAGTATGACCTTTCCTTTCAATTAAATCTGCCAAGATTAATGAATTTGGAGGATAAATAGCTACTTTAACCATATTTTCACCTATAATTTATTTGTTTTCTAAACATTCATTCATAATTTCTTTAAAATCATCAACTTTAACTGGTTTTTTCTTTTCAACCGTTACATCTTTAGGATTTTCTAAAGCTTCTGCAACATAACCAAGTATTGTATATTCCTTTTCCATTTGATGGAATCCTTCCCTAGGTCCAAACCTATGACCTCTACATCTTCTAGGATCCCCTGGAGCAAAACCTCTTTCTTTAGTGAATATGTGAGGAGGATCGAGTTTTCTAATCTCTTCAATTGCCTTCAATACATCATCCTTTTTACCACTAATCATTGACCCATAACAAGTGTTCTTTATTGTTAATGGCAAACCAAGCATGTGGAATTCACCAACGATTTCGCTTTCGCTTACACGAGCTCCCGGTCCAAGAATAATCATACGAGTAATTACTTCCGGATCCCAATCTTCACTACTCATGTTTACTTTAGGACATAGATTCTCTGACATATACTACAACTCCTTCTTTTAATTCTTCTAAACCTTCAGTATTAGTAACCATTTTACCAACAATGTTTGTTGCATTGAATGATTCTGCAGTCGGTCCAAATTCACTATTAGGCTCAAATCTAATACCTATCAAACCAGCACTTTTTGAAGCCATATTGGTAATACCTATTTCACAATCATTTACAATGTCCACAGGGTTATTTTCAGGGACAAGACCTTTAGCCAGTTTTTTATCCCCTTCAAAAATGGTAATATGCATTCCTGGAACTGCAAAGTGAACTTTAATCTTACCAACAGGATTTTCCAAAAGACCAGAAATCAATTTAAAGTATTTAACTGATCTTGGAGCATTATCTACAAATTCAATATCACGTAACTCTTCAGGACTAATAGCTTTTGTTACAACTTTTCCTTCTTTTAAAATATCAATAGTATGTCTAGGAGACTGCTCAACAATTAATCCCTCATCATCAGTTACGCCTTCACGGACATGCTCAACGCCAGCTTCAGCCAATATTTTACTTGCCTCACCTTGAGATTTGGCCATCAATAATAATCTTTTCTGCTCTGATTTAACAGTTATGAAATCATCTTTTTTAGCAATATCTATTATTTCCATTCCAGCAGTTATTTTACCGACAGTAGTATGGTTTGGAGTCAATACTCTGTTTTCACGATAAACATACATTCTGCCTACACCACCACCAGTGTTCCTAATAGTTATTGTTCCTCTTACTCTTTGAGTAGTATTTTCTTTAGGTTTATCAATACCTTCCAATTCATAAAAGCCTACGAAAGAATTTGAGTCGAAATTGACTTTAATCCTGTTATCCTTAATTATTGAAAACAAGTGCTCAACACAAATTGGTGAAGTTTCATCAATTTCAAAGGAAATATAAGTGTATAACTCATTGCCTTCTTCAAGAACAGTGCTTAAATCAGAAACAGATGCACTGTCAGTTGTTGTGCTTCTTTCAATAATCGGTTCAATAGCTGTTACCATATCATCATCAGTTAATTCGTTTAAAGTTTTCTTACCACCAATAATACGAGCAAAAATACCTTTATTGTACGGAGGTACACCATATATATTAGTAGTATTTCCTTTATGGAGAATTAAGTGTGTTGACTCATTACTAAAACTAGATAAACTTAAAACAACATCACCCTCATAATATTTGAATTCATCATGAGTAGGTTCCAAATCGGTTACGATAGGTCCAATAGCAACTTCATTGGAAGTAGACCATCTAACAGATAAATCAGCGAACTCCCCATATTGATTTTTCCATACATCAACAATAGGTGTTGCCTCATCATTGTCAACCAGCTCAATAATGATAGAACCTTTGGTTGTTTTGATTTTATATTTAGAAATATTCTTTTCCAGTTCTTTTTTACCTTTAATTAGACAAATAATACTACCAGGAGTATATGGGGCATTAGTCTCTACGATTACATCCTGAATTGTAGAACCCTCTGCCACATCAATCTCTTTGCCATTAACTTTAATTAACATACAATCTCCTAATATATTGTTTAATATGTTAATTATGTTTTTTAATATAAAAATAGTTATTCATTTAAATATTTATTCAACACACAAAAAAATAAAAAATAGAGGATTTTTAGTCCTCTTTTGTAGATATAGTTATTTTATTTGAAATTACATCATTTTCATACTGTGAAGTGATAATATCCTCACCAGGCATCAAGTTAATGTTTAAACTAGCAATTCCTGAGGAATTGGTGTATCTGGTATAGAATACACCGTTGATGTTAAATGTTATTCCCACATTTTTCCAACGGATTGCCTTGACCGTCAACCAGTTTTGCCATGAATTGTGTCTTGTCTTTAAATATCAAAAAAATAATATTGAATAAAAAAATAAATTCCTTCCAGAAAAAATACCAACATAAAAAATATCATTTAACATCCAAAACAAGAAAAAAAACAAAAAAAAGAAACAACCCACCATTTATCAATAAGTACTCCCTACATTGCAATTCATCCCCCGACCTAAGAGATCGGGTATTCTTGCAAATATATGATAAATATTAATTAAGTATTTAAAATAATTTTCTAATTAAATTTTTAATACTTTTTTACAAAATATTAAAGGATTGGTGATTAATTAACCACATCATAATTTAAAAACAGGATTATTATTTTGATCGAAAACATCAATTGTTTGGTCTTCATATGTAACGCTTAATGTCAAATCATCAGTTACTTCACCAACAACATTAGCCTCTATTGAGTACTTGGCCAGATACTCTTTAATAAATTCACATTTATCTTCAGGAGCTGTAAAAACAAAACCTGAACCTGGATATGACTTTAACCAATCAGCCCAATCCATATTCTCATTTTTTGGAATGTCCAAGAGGTTGACATTGGCACCTTTACCTGATGTTTCCAGAAGCATTTCCAAAGTTCCCAAAATTCCCGGATTTGAAATATCCTTTCCTGCTTTAATATAATCATGTTCGGCCAAATATTGGACTGCAGTAATTTGGTCCTGAACCAGTTTGGCGTCCTTGTCATATGTGGTATCCCAGTTCAGGCTAAACATTTCATGAGGCTTACCATCCAAATCAATGGCCACAATAACTTTATCACCTGTTTTTGCATTAAAACTGGTAATTAACTTATCTTTTTGTGCAATACCAACAATAGCTACACCAACTGAATCGCAATCACCATCAGGGTGCAAGTGTCCCCCAACCATCGGCACGCCGAACTTCAAACATCCGTCTTTTATTCCAGTCAGCAATTCTTCATAAATCTCATCATGATTAATGGACATTATATTAACCATTGCCAGAGGCTTTCCACCCATTGCAGCAATATCATTGACATTGACAAGAACTGAACAGTAACCTGCCCAATATGGATTGACATTCATTATCTGACCCCATATTCCATCAGCAGCAATCAACATAACCTGATTGTTCCCAATATCAACAGCAGATGCATCGTCTCCAATATCAATGACAACATCACCTGAAACATTATACGCTTCACTTAAAAGGTTAATTACATTGTCTATTGAATTTTTACGTGTAACTCCTTCAAATTCCTGCACTTCTTTCATGAGTTTTTCAAAGTCTAAAATAAACCCCACATCCTTAAATTCTATTAATTTTATATTTAATATTTCTATTATTTATTATTTCTATAATTTTATTTTCCAAATCACCGATTGATTTAAATTCCTTCGAGTTGACTAATTCTTTTTTATTGTTGAAAATTATTCTATGAATTTCAGCACCGACAATATCATCGTTTCCACTTTCAACTTCAAATATTATGGAATCACTAGATTTGAATCCGTCTTCAACCACCTTATCCAAATCACCATCAGTAATTCCCACAATAGGAATATTGAAACGGTATAAAATATCTGATGCAATCAGTGTGGTGTCAT
Source organism: Methanobrevibacter sp. (assembly GCF_045636185.1). Taxonomy (GTDB): domain Archaea; phylum Methanobacteriota; class Methanobacteria; order Methanobacteriales; family Methanobacteriaceae; genus Methanocatella. The sequence goes on from NZ_JAZTXC010000095.1 coordinate 20,959, forward strand.
CGCCTATTGTAATCACAACAGAGGAATCCCTGAACTGATAAACGTCTTCACCGGCATGATCCAGAAAAGCTATTTTAAAATCATTTGAGTCATTTTTATCCAAAACTCTCGGAGTTACCTTTGCCTTTCTTAAAAGTCCTGTCTTTACAATAACCGTTGCTAAATCAACACTGCCCAATTTTTCAACACCATGAGGCTTTATCTCACCTCCAACAATATCCGCTATTCGATTGTCCTTTGAAACCAGGACAAGCTTGTCAGATGTTGATTTTCCAATGACAACACCGTTGACCATGATGTTTTCACCGGGACTGACCCCATGAATTGTACGCCTTTGCTGGCTTTTTTCATCATCCTTAATGTGAGTTTCATAGATTTCCTCAGGAGTTACGATGTTTAAATCTAGTTTATTAGCAAACTCCTCTGCCAAATCGCTTTTAACAGCCCAATTAATGACGCTTCCGTCCTCTTCACCTGGCCTTTCAATCTGAATAATCGGAATATTGTTTTCGCCAATCTTATTTTTATAGTGATTATATACCTTATAGCCAAAAACCTGTCCCGTAGTGGATGATTTGCCATAATTCAAAAGGAAAATAACATCTGCATGGTCATCATGGAAAATTTTCAAGGAATCACTTGGAACAAGCTTTTTTGAAATGTCAATGATGTTTTCAAGTGACGAATCGATGACGGCAGTTCGCCCCATTGTTCCTCCAAGCCTTACAGAAACGTCCCCATATTCTTTTATCAAATCAATTAATTTTAATGCATATCCGGAATCAATAATATTAGGGCCATGGACAACTACACCAATTTTCATTTAGACACCTTAATTCTCTTTTTAAATATTTTGGATCCACAAACATCACAATCATCAAAAGGATAATCCTCATCAAATTCCTTTTTACATCCCTGACAAACCTTTTTCCAATTGTATATTTCTTTAATTCCTTCAGTTATAATTCCAGAATAAGGAATATTCATTATTTTTAAAGTATTTTGAATTGTATAATCATCACTGATAACTTTTACAGATTTGCCCTCATCCATCAGCATTAATGCCAAAGCTATTATCTTTTTATCCGGGACCGAAAGTCTTAAAATGTCTCCGGATTGGGATATGATTTCATCGGTTTTATCAATATAATCCTTTGTAACATCCTGCACAATTAATATACCGTCATTAACTGCACTATCGTAGAGCAATCTTGATTTGAAGTCCTTAATTTCTGCAGTAATTTCAGGAACTGTAAAATTATTTTTTGATACCGGTTTAAAACCATTTATGAATGCTGAAGCATCTAAAACATAATAAATTTCCATAAATATACATTTAACTTAACAGTTTAAAAAATTTTTTGGAATCGATGAACCACTCATGAAAAAAAGTAGTTGAGAATATTAATCCTCAACTTTTAATTGTTACTCTGTTTGAAATTGCAGCGCCGTTTTCATACATGGACGTTATGATATATTCTCCAGGCATTAAATTAATGTTCAAGCGGGCAATACCATTGTCATCGGTTGTTCTATTGTACATTACACCATTGATGTTGAATGTAAGTGTCTGATTGGCAAAAGACTTACCCTGATTGTCAAGTAAAGTCGCTTCAAATTTAGAACCATCCTTGTAAGACATTACCAAATCATTAGCATTGATAATTGGAAGAACTTCAATACAATTTGATGCCATTAGACCATTATAATTGGCCGTTATAACATATGTTCCGGGATTCAGGTTGATGTTCATTTTGACATAGCCATTTTCATCAGATATTCTCTCATAGAATACACCATTGATGTTGAACTCTATAGTAACTCCTTTTCCTACAGGATTTCCCTGTCCGTCCAGAAGCCTGACTCTGTACTGGGAATCATTCTTATAATATTTAGTTAAATCATAGTTCTTAACAATAGTCGTCAATACTTTTATTTTATTTGAATGCAACTCATCATTTACCAGGTTTCTTGCAGTGATGATGTATTCGCCAGGATTAAGGTTAATGTTCATGCGGGCAACACCATCAATAATGCTTCTTGTGTAAAATACCCCATTGATATTGAATTCAACGCTTCCACTAGCAATTTTGCCACCTTTAGTGTCAAGACAGGTAATGTAATACTGACTTGCATTCTTATGGTATTTAGTCAAATCATCACCATACAATGTTGAAATGACCTGAACCAATGCCTCACAGCTACTCTCAGCGCAACTACATTTAATCGTGTAGTTTCCAGCACCCAAGTTAATATTGATTGAGGCCACACCATTGGAATCTGTAGTCCTCGTATAATCCTTACCGTTAATATTGAACTTGACATCAATGCCCGGAACCAGCCTGCCCTTTCCATTGACAACAGTAGCAGTAAGTTTTTCAGGACCTCCGACATATTTGGTCAGATTCTGAACTGTCAATGCGTAATTGGTGTCCCCGTCAACTATCAAAACACCATCCTTAACCTCAAGGTACTCTACATCTGCAGAACCGGTTACATCATATATTCCATCTTCAAGTTTACATTCATAATAATATCCAAATGATTTAGAATCATAGTATAATGTAATATAATGAACTTTTCCAGTATCCCTATTGGTTAATCTGGCATTAACATTCATGCCTGAATCAAATATTACCACATTTTCGTCTTCATCCTGAAACTGGCATAATTCAATTTTTGAATTTGGTGAAGCAGTCCCATTCTGGAAAACTAAAAATAAATTAAATCCTATATCTGATGGATCATAGATTTTGACATAATTATTAATGAAATTGGAACCATATATTTCACATTCACCATAAATTGCACCATTATACTTGCCATGATACCATCCGCCATATTCTGCGAAATTATTGATGAAGTTACCATTATATATTTTTGAATTTTCTTCATCATTTTCATTGTCTTCTCTTTCTAATTCTTTAACCCAACCAGCTGAAGTTGCAACTTTTTCAAAATCAAA
>NZ_JAZTXC010000096.1:0-7144 GCF_045636185.1 Methanobrevibacter sp.
ATAAAAAGGGAGAAATGTATGTTCCTTTAATTGCACCTTATTCGTCATATAAATTATATCCTGGTAATATTTATGTTATTGAAAAAACTCATGAGGGGAAGATATTGATAAAATGATACTGGAAAATAAAGGACAGGTTAGTGCTGAATATTTATTGCTGATCGGATTTATGGTTGTGATAATATTGATTTCAATTTCATTCATCGCTTCTCAGCATGAATTGACAATGGCAATGACTGCTGCAAGAAATGGCGTTAATGATGGGAGTTTATACTCTTCTAGTGCAATTTATCCCAAAGATACATATAATGACTATTCAAAGGCAAATTATGAGCTGTTAATACCATCTTCTGTAGAAATAGTTAATATCAGCTATACTGATATGGGACATGATTCTAACTTTGATAAGCAGAAGATACAATTTAAGGTTTATGCACATTCTTCAAAGGATTTGGATAAAAAAGAACTTGATTCCATTGGTGATAGAATTAATTATAACTTAAGAAAATCAATTGCCTTAACTTTTGAGACAACACATGCAACTAATAAACTTTATAATCCTGTATTTTCACAACATTATATTTTTACAACAGCAAATGTTAAGTGGATTTAAAATATAATATTATTCAGGTGTTAATATGGAAGATAGATTTGAAAAAGGTATGAGTGTATTGAAAATTACAAATGAGGATACTATTGAAGATATTTTTAAAGAGCTTGAAGATATTGCTCCAGATTTAGGACGTTTCATTGTTGAATTTCCATATTCGGAAATTTATACTCGTGAAGAAGTTGATTTGAAAACCCGTGAATTATGTACTGTCGCTGCACTAACCACTCTTGGAACAATTCCTCAGCTTAAGGATCATATTAATGCGGCATTGGCCGTTGGCAATACTCCTCGTGAAATTGTCGAAATCATAATGCAGATGACTGCTTATGCAGGTTTTCCAAAAGCCATTAACGGTGTGATGGCTGCAAAAGAAGTTTTCAAAGAAAAAGATTTGCTTCCCGTAGAATGATATTATGTATTCTGATGATGAAAAAGCTAAATTAATGGAAGAATTAAAAGAAATGGAATCATTAAAAGTTGATACGGGTAATGAAGGTAAAATCCTGCAAAAGGACATAATAGACTTCATTGAAAATAGAAATGGGGATAAAGAGGATTTAATTTTTCGCATTGAATTATTCATCTATGCTTTTAAATTATTCTGTAGAAAAGAGATAAGATTTGATAATAATCAGTTCATTGTCTATTTGAATGATTCCCTTTTGGATTATGAAAAAATAGATTTGTTGAAAAATGATTTTGATAAATTCGAATTGGTTATTGAAGCTGTTGAAGATGGTGGTGAAATATTAATTAACTTGAATTTCACTTATCACTATTAGATTTTAAAGACTTTTCGGGCATTGTCGGTAGTTATCCTATCGACAGTTTCAATATCTTCATTTTGAATTTCAGCTATTTTTTTAACTGCATTGGTTACATTTGCAGGTTCATTTCTCTCATCTTTTGTCATGGCCAAATACGGACTGTCCGTTTCAGTCAGAACATTGTCAAGAGAAATATTTTTAATCAAATCCTGGTGCTGTTTTGAGTAACATAACATTGTGGAAAAGCTCATGAAATAGTTATCCTTTTCCATTATTCTTCTGGCGGTTTTTGCACTTCCGCTAAAACAGTGAAATACTACATACGGAATGTCATCATATTCCAAGACAATATTCAGAGCCTTTTTCTCACAGTCACGCACATGCATAAGTAAGGGTACTTTATATTCATTAGCTATTTCAATAAAAGTTAAAAAGATTTCTTTCTGTTTTTCACGCATTGCTTTATCTTTAACATAAAAGTAATCCATTCCAACTTCTCCAATTGCAACGATGTTATTTATATTTTCAATCAAATGGGAATGTGCTTGCTTTAACTCTTCGTCGCTGCAATTTTGTGAAGAAACTGGGTGATAACCAAAAGAAGGATAAATAAAATCATCATATTTGGAACATAAATCAAGAACGCCTTTATTACTTTCATAGCCTATTCCAGAAACAATAACTGCATCTAATTTATCTTTTGCTCTTAATATGACTTCGTCACGGTCTTTATCATATTCTTCAAAATCAATATGGCAATGTGTATCTATCATTATATTTATACTCCAAATCTGCGTTCTCTTGCTTGATAAGATCTAATTGCTCTTAAAAAATCGACTTTTCTCAGTTCAGGCCATAATGTTTCACAGAAGTATAATTCTGAATATGAGGACTGCCATAATAAAAATCCGCTTAAACGCTCTTCACCGCTAGTTCTGATAATGAGGTTAGGGTCGTCAAGCCCCTCAGTATATAAATTTTTACTTACCAGCTCTTCATCGACATCATCAACAGAAATTTTGCCTTCCTGAACCTGATTGATAATCTTTTTTAATGAATCAATTATTTCCAATCTTCCATCATAACCGATGGCTAAATTGAAAAGTCTTTTATTATAATGTTTTGTTGCTTCTTCTGCTTCTTTTATAGCTTCTTTTACTTCATCAGGAAGTAGTTCGGTTCTTCCAACAACTTTTACTTTAACTTCATTTTTATGAATCTTTTCATGGTCGACTAATTTTTTAAAGTTTATGACAAAAAGTTTCATAAGTCCTTCCACTTCATGCTGGGGTCTGTTAAAGTTTTCTGTTGAAAATGCATATGCTGTAACTATTTCAATTCCTAGTTCAATACTCCAGTCTAAAACATTTTCCAGACTGTCTACTCCAAGTTCATGACCTTTAAGAACATCTACATTTCCTTGAAGTTTAGCATATCTTCTGTTACCGTCCATAATGATAGCTACGTGTTTTGGCATTTTATTAGGGTCTAATTTCCTTGAAATATACCAATCATATAATTTATAGATTACATTTTCACCCATTTGAATTACCCAAAATCTTTATTATTTTAATATTTGTAATTGTTTATTTTTAAATATTGGCTAAATTGTATGCCAATTTTAAACTTCTTAAGTATCCTTTGATATTTTGATCTCGGCTAGTATCAATATATACGCCATCAATTCCAAAGGTCACTGCTCCACAACTTGGCCAGGAATTCACCAAAACTAAAGTTCTAAATATTATATTTCCCATTATTCCATTAGGGGCTATAATAATATTACAATTGTCCTCAATAGCTTTTTCAATTAATATATAATGATTTATCACTTCAAAATCAGTATTTTCTTTAATCAATTCAGTCAATTCCTTACTTTCATCAATTGATTTAGATATTTCTTCGCTTCTTCCATAATCTCCTTTTCTTCCTGATGCCATAACTGCAATTTTAGGTTTTTTCGATTGTTTTTCAAGGAATTCGCCACAGTATATTGCAATTTTTAATTTGTCTTCAACTGTTAACCCTTCATCTATTCCGACGGGAGTTAGTAAAAATTCAATATTGTCTCCATTAATGTATGTTGCTCGTGAAATATCACTAAATTTGTTTTTTAGCTGTTTCATCACGCTAGATGCGGGAAGTGATCCCCTTACAACTGCATTAATATCCTTATTTAATATGGCTTCAATCAATTCGTTATCATTGTCTACAGTTATTATTTCAGCATCTTTATTTTCTTTTTGAAAAATATCGCAGGCTTTAATAATATCTTTGTTTTTGCCAAGTCCGACTACTATCTTAATCATTGATATTAATTATATGAATTTTGACTAATAAAGATTATTTTTGGAGATTTGGTTTAATATTAACAATAGTTATATTTTGTCTCTTTATGTCAGTATAAATCTATATGCTATCAACATCGGATAAAATGGGCATTTTGAGTTCAATTTTAATTATTCTTTATTGAACATATATGTTCATTGTATTCTTTTTGTTTAAAATTGTACAATAAATTAATATATATGATTGAATATAATTATATCCATGAATGAAGAAGAAGTATTAAATTCATTAGGGTATGTAATGGCTTCAACATATAGACTTAGTGTAATACAATATATTGGTAATGGAGTTAAAATTCCATCAGACATTGCAAATAAGATTGGGGTTAGAACAAATCATATTTCTAATGTTTTATCAGATTTAAAAGAAAATGGATTGGTTGTTTGTTTGAATGAGAATGCTCATAAAGGGAGATTATACAAAAATACAGATTTGGCTTTGGCAATTCTAAAATATTTGAATGAAATGGATTAAAAAAATAAAAAATTATGATGATTTGTTAAAATCATCAATTGCACTATCAACTAACTCAATAACACTATCTGCCAAATCAGGATATTTATCACTAATAGCAACAGGAATATTATCGCAATAAACCACTTCAAGGCCCGCTTCAATGGCATCTTTTGTTGCAACATCAACAGCAGCGGCTTTAAGCTCTGTTAACATAACATCTGCTTTATCTATATATTTTGCCATATCTTCTTTTAAAAGAGGCCTGTTGGATAGGTGAGCTGTAGTACCAACAACTTCACAGGAATAATTTTCTTCCAAATAACTTACAAGTGTGTCTTTAATTTCTTCAGGTGCGGTAGTTGCAAACAAAACTTTTTTACCTGAAATATCTTCAAGAGGTTTAGGTCTAAACACTGTTGAAATTACAGTTGCATCTGGATTAATCTCATTTATGAATGATTCGATTTCAGCTATTTTTTCACTACTTGCCATAGGCTCTTCACACATAGTTAAAATAATTAAATTTCCTAAAGAAATTCTATACGGGCCGAAATATGTTGTCAAATTGCTGATTGGTTGGTTCGCTCCAATCAGTGCTATTTTTTTATTGGTTTTTATTGGTGGTATGGCCGCACCGCTTCCTTCGAATATTGCAAATTTGGATTCCACTTCATTAGCAAGGCGAGCACCTTTTTTCATATTTGTTAAGAATACTTCACCTGCCATTCCTCCACCACAGCGTCTGCAGCCTATGGTTAGAATTCTGCTCATTAAAGCATCTTCCCAATGATCACTTGCTGCGTGAACTCCTTTTTGGGACTGTTCCAATAAGAATTCTGCGGAAATTTCAAGTTCTTCTCCATGGACGATTTCAGGTTCTTCAGGTCCGCCTCTGCCCATTGCAATGACACAAGGTTCATAACCTTTTTTATCAATTAATCTGGATACAAAACCGGAAACTGCAGTTTTGCCTATACGTTTTCCAGTTCCAAGAATGGTTATTGAAGGCTTTTCCATAACTGCATATTCACTGTGTGGTTCGAATTTAAAATCGGGACCTTCATAGGTAACTCCTTCATTTAAAACTTTACACGCTATTTTAAATCTTTTAGGATAATCCAGAATAGGTTCATCGCTCAAATCCATGACTGTATCAATATCATATTGCCTTATCATTTCAACAATAATGTCATATGGGATATCTTTATCCTTTGCAAATTGAACAGGGACTCCTAAAACCTTTGAATAAGACTCTTCTGTATCATCTCTTAATTTTTCAGTTCCGCCTATAAAAACAACGGCAGAAATATCAATGTGTTCTATTTTATTTAATGTATCAACTGCTTCCTGTGTGACTGGTAGATAGTGTTCACCGTCAACAAGACAAAGCATTTTTGTTATACTCATCATGTTTAAATATTTTGGAATCCGATTATATATACATTATTTTTTTCTATTGATGTTTAATTAATCTAAAATTAATTTTATTCTAGCATTGTCAAAAAAAGTTACATTAATACCTATAATTTAAATATGATTAAAAGTAATATTATAGTATTCATAGAAAAGAAGTAAAATTTTATAATTAATTCAATCTTTTTTCAGAATTAATTAATGACATATAGGTTAGATATTTATGTATAAGGATGAAATGATACAATTACATCAATTTTTAGTTTATGTTTTAAAATATTTAGCAGAAGATGATCAAATCACTAATGATTGTAGCGAATACATTTCACTAAAAATAAGTCCACATCACATTCATAAGACAAAAGCAGAACATAAGCATGCTATTTTTGTTTTATGCAAAATAATCTCTGAAGTAATTGCAGATAAAGATAATCATTCAATACCTGACAATGTATGTAATTCTTTAGCGGATTTGGTCACACGCTCAGAAAGAGAAATTAACGTTGCTTAATTTTCTTTTTTTTTTTAATTTTTTTTAATGTTTCACACTGAATTCATCACTTTCAACGATTTTTGGCAATTTGCCTATGGTTCCAACATTTTCACCAGATATGATTAAGACGCCATCGAAAAATTCTTTATAGTTTTCCGCACATTCCAAAGCATTGGAAACTTTATCCTCACTATTTTCACCATTAACTTCATTTGCAATTCTTGTTGCAAGGCCATCAGCCAGTGAAGGGCTTTTGGAAATAACACTGACGCTATCAGATGAACCAAAGCTTATTGAATGGCCGATTTTTCCCGAAGATGTACAGATGCCTAGAGGTTTTTTTCTGGATTTTATTTTAAATGCAATATTATTTCCTAAAACTTTGTTATTGGAATAGATTCCACATAAAACTTCCATATCATTAATAAGAGCAATATCTCCACCATTTTCTACAATGGAATAAGTGCTTCCATTATTAATTAAAAAATTAAGACTCATTTCAGAAATTGTACCTGCAACACATGCCATAGGACCTACATCAGCTTTTGTTGATGATTCATACATTTTTAAAACGATTTCAGATAAATATTCTCTGTTATACTTTAATGGTTCAATGGACAATAAGAAATCGGGATTTTTGGAAATGTATCTTTTCAATTCCTGCCTGATTTTAAAGATATATTGTTTTAGATTTATGTTATCTAAATCACTTTTTAATCTAATATGTGTCTGGTCAATATCAATTTCTTCAAAATGCATATAATAATATTATATTATAATTTGTTTTTTAAGGACTTTCATCCCAATTGAATCTCGAACGATATCATTTATTTTATCATCAACATAAGATAAATCAAAAATTTTATTACATTCTACACACATAGCATGTGGATGTTCATATGCTCTTCCATCAAAATGTACTTTCCCACCAGGTAAAATAAGTTCTTGTATAACCCCCTCTTCTGCCAATTGATGTAGATTTCTATAGACTGTACTAACACTAGTATGTACACCTCTTTGAAGCATCATCATATACACATCTTCAGCTGTAGG
>NZ_JAZTXC010000097.1:0-7306 GCF_045636185.1 Methanobrevibacter sp.
TTGTTTTTTTCCTTTGTTTTCTTCTAAAGAATATTGTTTAGCAAATTCAGTCATATCATCTATTTCAATATATCCTTTTTCAAGGATTTTATTGAACATTAGGGGGTAATGATGGCTCATATTGGGATCGACATTTTTTCTTGAAAGTGTATTTGGATAACTAACCAATACTTTTGAGGTCATTTGTTCAACAGAACGTAATGGAAAATGAGCAATTCTTAAATCATCACATTCTTCACAATGAATATTATCTGAAAATTTTTCTTGAATCCATAAATTATGATTTCCTGTTCTTAAGCCCACATTAAAATTGCTATATAAATCGCCTGTTAATATTACTTTATAAAATGTTTCAATTTTTTCATCCCTAGTATAAGTAATTCTAGATGGAACAAATTTAGTTTCTTGTATGTCGTTTTTAGTTGGTACATATGTTTTCCATTTGATTTTATAAAATGTAAATGGAGGTATTTTTTCTATAATGTCACGAGGGTTGCCATTTGAACATGTGATAAATTCATCAACATCTAATGGGCAGATTATATCGGCTTTATATTCATCAACAGCTTTTTTTAATAAACAGTTATATTTTTGCATTGGTTCAAAATATTTATCGTAATCATTTAAAATAATCAATGGTAAATTTTCAGATAATAATTTATCTAGAATATTATTAGTATCATCAGTACTACCATTATTTAGGATAATCATTTCATCAACAATATTTAGGTGATATCTAATAAATGATTCAATAATGTCAGCTTCATTTTTTATTGTTGTAATAGTGACAATTTTCATTAAAATTCTCCGAGGGCATCATTAATAATTTATTACTCAATGTCTATATTTATTAAATATTTAATATAAATAATTTTATAGTGTTTTATCACATGTTTAAACTTGATTGTTATTTACTATGTTATGTATAATAACCGATTTGTTTACATAATTTTCTTCAAATATTTTTATTCAGTGATTTATATACTTTAAATTTAATTTACCGAGGCATGTTGATTCCGTTAGACTTTCAAAATTTGATTCCCAAAGATTATCTATGTTATTTTATTAAAAATGTGTTGATTTAGTTTATAGTGGAATTGTGTAGCAAACCGAATTAATGACTGCATAAATTCCAGGAATTGCCTGGGACATGTGGACTGAATAAACTTAATTTATTTTTTTTATTAACGAATATGTGTAAATTTAATATTTGGTTAATTAAATATAACTATTTAAATTGACTTACAATTTAATCAATTGTTTATTCAAGGATTCGATGGCTTTTTTCAATATTGCTTCCCAATGAAAAATAGTATGAAAAAGTATTTTAAATATAGAAATTAAAAATAATAGTATTATTGACTAAGTTTTAACTTTTTCAATTTTTAAAACCAAGAGGTTATATTTCATGTACGTACAAAAATTTGAGGATTTAAACAAGTCAGATATTGCAATTGCAGGTGGTAAAGGTGCTAATTTAGGTGAATTAACCCAAGCTGGCATTCCTGTACCTCCGGGATTTGTAGTAACTGCAGAAACTTATCAAAAATTCATGGAAGACACTGGAATTAATGATAAAGTTTTGGATATTTTAGATAAAATTGATATTAATGATACAAAAGCTCTTCAAGCAGCTGCTGAAGAAATCAAATCTATTATTATCGAAACTCCGATTCCAGATGACATGATTATGTTTATTAAGGAAGCTTACAATCAGCTCTGTCAAAGAGTCGGTGAAGATGACACTGATGTAGCTATCAGATCATCTGCTACTGCTGAAGATTTGCCTGAAGCTTCTTTCGCTGGTCAGCAAGATACTTTCTTACATGTTAGCGGTGATGAAGAAGTAATTGAATATGTCAGAAAATGTTGGGCATCATTATTTGAAGCAAGAGCTATTTTCTATCGTGAAGAAAATGATTTCGAACACTCAAAAGTATTGATTGCTGTTGTTGTTCAAAAAATGGCTATTGCGGACAAAGCTGGTGTAATGTTTACTGTAAACCCATCAACTGGTGAAGAAATTGCTTTAATCGAAGGATCATGGGGTCTTGGTGAAGCAGTTGTATCTGGAGATGTAACTCCGGACAACTATCAGGTTGACAAAGCAAACAATGAAGTTATTAACGTAACCATTTCTGATAAGAAAGTAATGTATACCAATGATGAAAGCGGTACCAGTATTAAAGTTGATGTTCCAGAAAAAATGAGAATGGAACGTGTTTTATCAGATGAAGAACTCATTGAATTAACTGAAATGGGTAAAAGAGTTCAAGCTCACTATGGTGAACCTATGGATACCGAATGGGCTTTTGAAAGAGATAATTTATTCCTGCTCCAGGCTAGACCTATTACAACTTTAGGTGATGCTGAACCTGCTGAAGATTCTGGAGATGCTGTTGACGGTGATGTTCTCGTTAGAGGTTTAGGTGCAAGTCCAGGTATTGCAACAGGTGTAGTTAAAATCGTTTTAGACATTGATGAATTGGATAAAATCGAAGAAGGAGATGTTATGGTTACAACAATGACCACTCCGGACATGGTGCCTGCTATGAGAAGGGCCAGTGGTATTGTAACTGATGAAGGTGGTGTAACCTGTCACGCTTCAATCATTTCTCGTGAATTAGGTATTCCTTGTGTTGTAGGAACTGGTGATGCTACTAAAACATTGAAAGAAAATGATGGTGTTACATTAGATGGTAAGAAAGGTTTAGTATTTGAAGGAATTACTGAAGTTAAAGAAGAAGCTCCTGTTGCACAGGCTGTAGCAGCTGAAGCACCAATCTTAACTGTAACTGAAGTTAAAGCCAATGTAAGTATGCCTGAAGCAGCTGAAAGAGCAGCAGCTACTGGTGCAGATGGTGTTGGACTTTTAAGAACCGAACACTTGATGTTGACTGCAGGTATTCACCCTGGAAAATTCATTGCTGACGGAAAAGAAGATGAATTAATCGATACAATTGCCGACAATGTTCAAATCGTAGCTGATGCATTCTATCCAAAACCTGTATGGTACAGAACTTTGGATGCACCAACAGATGAATTCATCACATTGGAAGGTGGAGAAAACGAACCTCGTGAACACAATCCGATGCTCGGTTGGAGAGGTATCAGAAGAGAATTGGACCAACCTGAAATTCTTAAATGTGAATTCAAAGCTATTAAAAAATTGCACGAAAAAGGATACACTAACATTGGTATTATGATTCCATTATCACAAAGTCCTGCTGAACTCCTTAAAGCTAAAGAGTTATGTGCTGAAGTCGGATTCATCCCACACAAAGACGTTGACTTTGGTATGATGGTTGAAATCCCTGCTGCTGCAATTATCATTGACGAATACTTGAAAATTGGTGTCGACTTTGTAAGTTTGGGAACCAATGACTTGACCCAATATACTCTTGCAGTTGACAGAAACAACGAATTTGTAGCAAAACACTACACTGAAGAGCACCCTGCAGTAATGAAATTGATAGAAAGAACTATCAGAAAATGTGCTGAAGCAGGTGTAACATGTAGTATCTGTGGTCAAGCTGGAAGTGTACCACATATCGTTGAAAAACTCGTTAAATTTGGAATTACTTCAGTTAGTTCCAATGCAGATGCAATAGCTGATGTTAGAAAAACTGTTGCTCGTGCTGAACAAAAAATTATTTTAGAAGCTGCCCGTAAGCGTCTAGAATAAATTTTTTCTTTTTTTTCTTTTTTTTAACAATAATAGATGATTTTATGAATGATTTACCAATAGATAAAGATGAAATTTTAAATGAATTAGATTTAATTCAACAAAATGATTTAAAATACTCTGACGGTAGAATTTTAGGCTCAATGTGTACTGAAGCCCATCCTTTTGGAAAAGAAATTTATATAAAATTTCTTGACAGTAACCTTGGTGACCCGGGTTTATTTAAGGGAACTAAATCAATTGAAGATAAAACAGTCCAAATCATTGGTAAATTATTGAATTTAGATAAAGCTTATGGTAATATTGTAACTGGTGGAACTGAAGCAAATATCATGGCCATAAGGGCAGCCAGAAATCATGCAAGAAAATATAAAAATATTAAAAATGGAGAAATTATACTTCCAAGATCCGCTCATTTTTCATTTAAAAAGGCGGCAGACATGATGAATCTTAAGATTATTGAAGCCGATTTGGATGAAAATTATAAAATTGATGTTGAATCCATTATGGACAAAATCACAGATAATACTGTAGCTATTGTTGCAATAGCAGGAACAACGGAACTTGGTTTAATCGATCCAATAGAAGAAATATCCAAAATCGCTCATGAAAACAATATTTATTTTCATGTAGATGCTGCATTCGGCGGATTTTCAATACCTTTTTTAAAAGAAGCAGGTCATGATTATCCTGAATTTGATTTCAAATTGCCGGGGGTTTGCTCCATTACCGTTGATCCTCACAAGATGGGTCTTGCACCAATTCCTGCAGGTGGAATAATTTTTAGAAAAAAAGAATATTTGAAAGTAATGGCTGTTGATTCACCATATCTGACAGTTAAAACACAGTCCACTATTGTTGGAACTCGTTTAGGTGCTTCTACTGCAGCAACTTATGGTCTTTTGAAATATTTTGGACGAAAGGGATATTCAAAACTGGCTGGCAGATTAATGGATAATACTTACTTTTTAAAGGAATCTTTAGAAAAAATTGGTTATAATGTTATAGTTGAACCTGAATTAAATATTATTGCTTTCAACCATCCGACAAAAAGTCCGGAAAAATTATCTGAGGAACTGGAAAAAATAAATGGATGGAAAGTTTCAGTTGCAAATTGTCCAAAGGCAATCAGAATTGTTTTAATGAACCATGTAACTAAAACTCACTTAAAAGAATTTTTAGATGATTTAAAGAAATTGTATTAGATTTCTTCAACATACATTAATGGATAATTTAATTCCTCAATATATTCTATTCTAATAACTGCTTTTGCATCGTCTACTGCCGTATGTATTCTGACATCGAGCATATCTCCGGAAAGTGAAATGTAGTCAAAGCCAGTATTGTCATTCAGGTTAATTTTAACTTCAACGTCTTCAATGGCCGGTTGCAATTTAAAGGATTCTTCTATTGTACGTTCTAAACCTTCTTTGGTTTCAATATTGACTGGTGTTCCAACGAATTGGTGGAATAGTGCGCCCATGCTGATTCCTCCTTCAAATATTGCTCTTTCCCTCGAGGTTATGTTGGAAAAATATTTTTCATTAACGTCCATTTATATTCCTCCGTTTAAGAATATTATCTTGTCATAAATTATCTGTGATGAGATTGGATTGAAGCAGAAATAGAACAGGATTGCAGATATTATTAAAACCGTAGCTAGAATGTAAGGTCTTGAATCCTTTGGATAAATAAATGATACTCCCAGTCCAATAATTAAGAACAATGCACTAATAATGTATGCATTTGATTCTTGAGGGTTTGAGGTAACTATCTTTTCATTTATCCCACTGACATTAGTCTGTTCTCCTTCAACAATCAGTCTATTTTCCGTTGATCCGATCGGGTCACATGTAATAAGCAAAATATTGTTTTTAGTAGTGTCCTTCTCAAGGTGGTATGTTGCAGGCACTATTGTCTTGTTCGTGACAGTATAGTTTACCTCACCTATTCCGGGCCATTCCAAAGTTATTATGTCTCCGGCTTCAAGCTCATTTAACCTCAGGAAAGGAGAACCCTGCAGTGTCCTATGTCCAAATATAACTACAGTCCCGTTTGTTGGGGTGCAGGATCGTTCATCTATCATAACTCCTTGGTCTAGTGAAACGTTGTTCAGTTTCTCATTTATTCCTATTTTATTAACCATTACAAGGGGATTTGTGATATTTTTTTCGGTTATGTTTTTGTGAGCAAAATAATTGACTTCTCCTGCCGCATATAAACCTATTACTAAAATGCATATTATTACAATAATTGTTGAAATGCTTGGCCTTTTCATACTATCATTTTTATATTCATTTTATTAATATAACTTTTCTATCTGGAATATGTTGAATTAATTTCACCGGCCATCCATTCAGGTGCCTTTGTAGTTGGGATTGTTAAAATAATGCTGTCCATGTTATTTATGATAAAAGTCACTTTATCCTGTGGAACTTCAACTAAAAGCATATATTCTGCATCCAAATCTCCCAAATTTATTTCTCTCTCGTAATTTGACAGTTTAATACCATAACTTCTTAACATATCCATAGTTGCTTTTTCATCATATCCCTGTATGATTGCCCCTTTAAGCAGTTCCAATACGTTTGAAGAAAATGTTTGGGTATTTTCTGATGGATTTGTATTGTTTCCTTCAACTATAGTATTTCCTTTTGAATATTCAGAGTCAATCTCTCCGTTGTCCTCATATCTCATTATTGACAGTACTGTGCATCCGCTAACACTTGCTTCACTTTGATTTATGTTGGTCGTTTCATTGAAGTAGGTATCATTATTGCTTTTGTAAATGTCAACAATGCTTCCGGTATTTATCAGCCCGGCTCCTGCCTGCAGACGTGATACTAGGATAGGAACCGATACTGTGTTGGGTTTTTTGAAAGTTATTTCAGATAGCTTTTCCACATTATTATTGTTCACAAATTCTACAGCTTCATTCGCTGGCATTATCACGCTGTGGGAATCATTTTCATAAAATGCCATTGTACGATTGAACTGATCGGTGTTTGCCCTAATCATGCTTAGATGAAACTTTTTCCAGTCATATGTTGCATGTTTAATTACATTGATTGATCTGACTTCATACACTGTTCTTGCATCGTTGATTTTATCTTCTAATGTAAAGGCATTTCCGGCAGCTGCAAGAGGACCTTTGTACAGAGAATGCAGTTCATTAAGTTTTGTCGTTTTTTCCTGGTTCAACTCCTGTTGTGCAGGTTCATAAATTATGAAGTAGTATGCAGATATTATTAAGGTTAATATTATTATGGTGGTGATGATTTTACCTATTTTTCTTTTCTTTTCATCATTGATGTTGTCTGATGTTTTATTTTTAAATAATGAACCTAACTTATTGTTAAAAGCTTCAATTGCAGTTATTTCTTTTTCTTTTTTTAGCTTTGGTCTTGGAATTTCATTATTTTTTAAATCATTTAGTTCACCAAATCCTTTTGGATAAGGAGAATCATTTTCTTTTTTCATAATTAACCCTCACTAATCATTTGTAGAATCAGGCATTTGGGGAAAATTAATGCTGTAAAAATAATAAATCCAAATGCCTTAAAAGTTTTTTCTAATTTTTTTAAAATCATTCAAAAACTTTAATATTACTTTTAATATTGT
>NZ_JAZTXC010000098.1:0-3104 GCF_045636185.1 Methanobrevibacter sp.
TAAAACAAGAAACAGAAAATACAATGGAAGATTTAGAAGATTTCTGCGAAAGTACATCCATAAAAAACCAATTAAAACTCAATGTAACAATATTTTAAAAAAATCAAAAAGTCAGCCAAAATTTAATTTTGGCGGACACCCTAAGAAATAGAAAAAATATCGTCACCATTAAAGTTATATGTAAACTAAATTTTAATCAGATATTTTCAGAAATAGTCTAAAAAAAAGAAGAAAATGTTGAGATGATTAATCTCAACTGGAAATGGTTATTTTGTTTGAAACAGCAGCACCATTAGAATACATTGAAGTGATAATATATTCACCAGCCATCAAGTTAATGTTTAAGCTAGCTATTCCACTAGCATTAGTTATCTTATTATAGAAAACACCATTGATGTTAAATGTAATATTTTGGTCTGCAAAAGGATTTCCCTGAGCATCCAACAACCTTGCTTCAAACTTGGATCCATCACGATACTTCATGGTTAAATCCTCAGTTTCAAGAATCGGCTTGACCGTAATGGTATTGGCAGTTTTATAGCCCTTATAATCTGCCGTGATAATATATTCACCAGGATCCAAGTTAATGTTCAATTTGACGTGGCCAGTTGCATTGCTTGTTCTTTTGTATAATACCCCATTAATGTTAAATTCAACAGTTTCATTGGCACCGACAGGGTTTCCTTTATCATCTAAAAGCTTAATGACATATTGTGAATCATTTTTATAATATTTTGTCAAGTTTTCATTGTCGACAATATTCGGCAATACAGTAACAACATTTGAATACATTTCAGTTGAATTAGGATTAATTGCAGTGATAATGTACTCACCAGGATTCAAGTTAATGTTCATCTTTGCAACACCACTTGCATTAGTTGTTCTTTTGTAGAATACTCCATTTATATTGAATTCAACAGTAGCATTTGTCAAAAGATTACCGTTTGTATCTACAAAAGTAGCATAATACTGTGTTTCGTTCTTAAAGATTTTAGTAATATTATTTCCACTAACAGTTGATTTAATGACAACATTGGACTCCTTTTTAATATCATCATAAAAGACTGTTGCAGTATAATTTCCTGCAGGAATTCCTAAAGCCAAAGATGCCTGACCATCAGTGCCTGTTGTTCTAGTATAATTAACTCCATTAATATTAATTTTAACCGTAGCATTATCTATTGGATTGCCTACATAATCTTTTACAGTTACAACAAATTTTTCAGGCCCTTTGTAGTATTTAATCACATCTGGAGCTTCGACAGTGACGGAAGTTTCGTTAACTATATTGAAGTTAATTAAACCGAAAACACTGAAACCATCTCCATCATCTTCTGATTGCATTATTTCATATTGGATTAAAACATAATTGCTGCCCATTTTGTAATCAGAATATTCACCCACATTAATTGTGAATACTCCATCTTTCCACACATCCATCAATTCCTCATTTGAAAGTGTATTGAAGATTTGATTATCTTCAGGACCCATAAGTCCCCAACCTAAAATATGATATGGTCTTAATTTGCCGTATTTTGGTTCATCAGCCCCAAATGAAATTAGAATGTCTTCACCTGCAAGATAGGTGTCCTTATCGGAGGTTAAGTTTAATCCAAAAACATTGAATTCACCTGTTGCGAAATCATTTTCAGTCCCATTATGGACAAAAGTGATGTTTGCATCATAATGTCCAACTTTTAAGAATCTGGCATTTTCAGAAAGGTCATCATAATAATCATAGAACTTATCCTCCATTGAAAACATAAAGAAAGAAAATGGAGTAATATTTCCCGCAAATTCTCCATTTAGGTAAATCCGATAGTAATCGTCAGATGAAATTTGATGGGATATTGATAATTCTATAACATCCCTGATGTCTTCGGTATATCCGATATCTCTAAAATTAACACCATCATCCACTAATTTGACCGGAATATCATTGGTTACATTGTCAACCAATTCACCATTATCTGCATACAGCTCTAATCTAATACTGTAATTGCCAGATTCCGTAATATCCAAATCGTTTAATTTAACTGAGCGGGCCTGTGCTTGCCAGCCCCAACCATCATTATATATTAGGTCTGTTATACTAATGTTATCTTTTAATTGATTGCCATCCTTAAATATGTTTACATAATAACCTGAAAGATTTTCAGGGACTTCTATGACAAAAATGTCCTCTGTAACATAGTGGAATGCACCAGGAATCCATTTACCTTCCTCATCCTCCTCTTCTTCCGGTTCAGCAACAATAACATTTACAAGAGCTACATTAACAATCCCTGAGTAAGTTTTTAATAATGTGGAATCTTTTATGAAGTCCAGTGTAATGTTGTATTCGCCTGCTTCAGTAATTCCTATTTGACTGTCAGTGAATTCATAAACCGGTTCTCCTTCATAATCCTCCCAATCTTTGCTAACATCATCTAAATCAGATACATTGAATGTCTTTTTAGAAATTTGTGAATTATTTCTTAAAACTGTTACTGCCAATTCATCAGCACCTTCAGGCAGTCCCCTCAATATGACTACAGGATTATTGTAAAGAATTGTAGAATACTGTGAGAAATAAGGACTGACATATAGATTTACATCACCTTCTGCAAAGCAGTAGTTTTCTCCATCCTTGAAAAATTGAGCAGTAAATGTGCCCCCAGTATCATCAACATCAGGAGCATCATCTATTAAATCACCCGTTCTAATGAGGTAGAATTCATCATCGTTATCAATTTGAGTGATATTCAATTCTTTTTCAAACGGTTCATCTTCCAAATCCAAGATCGCATAAAAGTTATCATCTACACCATCAATTCCTGCTTTGGGAATTTTGACTATTACATCATTTTCAATTGCATTTGCACTGCAAAATTCGACATTTTCAATTTCATATCCCCAATCGTCATCCCCAGAATCATCAGGGTCGTCATCGGCGATTAAACTAATGCCATCACCAGCTGTCAGATTATCGTCAGATGCAATATCTTCAGATGCAATATCTTCAGATGCACTAACAGCACCAATTGCTAAAATTGCCAGTAAGAAAATACTTACAAGCATTATTTTTTTATATTTCATATTAAACACCATTAGGTATATTATCC
>NZ_JAZTXC010000099.1:0-10708 GCF_045636185.1 Methanobrevibacter sp.
AGGTAAATTACTATTTATCCTCCCAAACAGTGAGGAAATTAGTGCCAATTATGGTGGTAATGGAACTTGGTGGGCAGTACATAAATTTGATGATTACGGAGTCTATGAAGTAAATGCATCATATACTGGATTGGATAATGTAACTGTCAACAATGGAACTGTAACTATCAGTAAAGCTAATTCAACTATCGGTGCCGAGAATAAAACAGTCCCTTACCCAAGTGATATTGTTTTAGTGACTAGCGGTGAAAACTGCACTGGAATAAACAAATCCAGTATTGTCATCTGCAACACTGATGGCACAGTTGCTGAGGCTAATATCATTGTTGATGGATTCACCATAACAATCAGCGGTTTAGGTGCAGGAAATTACACTGTATACTATAACAACACAGTAAACTCGGATTGGAATGGTGCCAGCAACTTTACAGAAATCACTGTCTTAAAAGCTAACTCCTCTGTTAGTGCAGGTGATGTTGAAGTTACCTATGGTGATTCTATTGTAGTTGTTGTAGACTCTGAGAATGCAACTAATGTTTCATATCAAATCATCAGTTCAGGTGCTATTGTTAAAGAAGGCACCATTAATATTGGTGAAAACATCACTGGTCTTGATTTAGCTGCTGGAGAATACACAGTCAATCTAACAACTGTAGTAAACAGTAATTACACTGCTGCTAACTACACATCCAAGATTACTGTTAAACCAGCAAACTCAACTGTCAGTGCTGAGGATGCTGTTGCAAGCTTCGGTGATGCCATTTCAATTCCGGTCTCATCAGTCAATGCAACTGAAATATCCTACAGGATTATTGACGCTAACGATAGGGCTGTTGCAAACGGCACTGTAAAACCTGATAATCCAATCAGTGTTTCTGATTTGGCTGCCGGCGATTACACTGTCAGTTTAACCACTGTTGCGGATGAAAACCATACAAGTGTATCCAACAGTTCCAGACTGCACATCAAGCATGTTGTTTCAATTGTCATTGCTCCGGTCACCGGTTATGCTGGTGAAGCGGTCAGCTTCACTGTACAGTTCAAATACGAGAATGGAGATCCTGTCAGTGAAGGTACTGCAGGTTTGACCGTCAAGTATGATAATAAAGAACTGCTTGCAGCTTCAAGATATCCTATCTTAAGTGCGGATGAATCCGTTCCGGTTTCCAACGGTAAAGCCACATTCAATGTCAAAGTTGACAATCCGGGCACATACCCGTATGCAGTAACCTATTCCGGCGGTGATGCTGATGACGTTCAAGCAGAATCAACACTTACAATCCTGAAAGTGAACACTACAGTTTCAGGCGTTGACATATCAGGAAAACCTGATGATAAAAAGGATGTTACAGTCACTGTTTTAGATCACAACAATAATCCTGTCGCTAACGGAACAGTTACATTGACCTTAAATGGAAAAACATACAACTCCACTGTAGAAAACGGCAAGGCCGTATTAAGCGTTGAATTGCCGAGCCCTGGAGAATATAATGCAACCGTTACATACAACGGAAATGACTATTATAACTCCAGTACATCTTCAATCAGCGTTAATGTCGAAAAGGTCAACACCAAGGCTCCTTCAGCTGAAGATGTCAGCGGAAAGGCCGGTGAGAAAAAAGACATTAAAGTGAAAATTGTTGATGAGAAAGGCAATCCGGTCAAAAACGGCACTGCCACATTGACAGTTGATGGTAAGACATATACCGCAGAAGTCATCGACGGCGTTGCAACATTCAAGGATGTTGTGATTCCTGATAAGGACACTGTGGCGGATGTTTATTATCATGGAAATGATTACTACAATGCAAGCTCTGCAACACTTTCCATTAAGGTAGAACAGAACAACAATACCGAGCCTGACAGCAACAATACGGATGAGAACAAAACCACCAAACACGTTTCATCTAATGTTGTTGATGCTAACGCAACAGGTAATCCAATTGCATTGATGTTATTGGCATTATGTGCAATGGTTATCACATATCGCAAAAGATAAAACATTAAAAGAGGATTTTTTTAAATTCTCTTTCTTTTTTTAATTTTCTATTTACTAAAGGATAGGGCATGGAAGGTAAATGGACTTTGGACTCAGCAACTAATTGAAAAAATTGATGGAGAGGGGTATTTTTCCAAGTGGGATAACTAAAGTTTTATATACTATAATGAATTAAATAACATTTAGTAACAAAATGTAGCCCATCGAAAATCGTATAGTTACCATTTTATCAGGATTTAGGTAATCAAAAAGTTTATTTCAGAAGTAACCATATATTTAAAATTTTATTTTCAAACGGTTACTGGTCAAATTTTTGAATAGTTACCTAATTCCAAAAGAAAATTAAAATAAATTTATTCACAAAACATTAATCAACAACCATAATCATCAACCAACATAGATTTTTTATTATTACTCAAAATTGTTTAAATTATAAAATAAGCAATTTAAAGAGTTTTGAAAAATTAATCATCAACCAAAAAATATGTTAATCATCAACCACATATAGTATAATAATTAAGAAAAATAAAGTTGATACCATGTTTGAACCTAAATTTACCTACACCGATAAAATTGTAAATTACATTGCTGAAATCGCTTCAGCCAAAGAAGTTATCAGCAATGCTAAAATAATCCCCTTATACGATACCAAATTAAAACAGGATGCTCTCATTAGATCTTCACATTACTCAACATCAATTGAAGGAAATCCATTAAACTTAGATGAAGTAAAAACATTAATCAACAACAATCAGAAACCAACTACAAAAGCAGAACAGGAAGTATTGAATTATTTCAATGTATTAAATAATTTAGGTCAATATTCAGATAAAGTTATTACCCAAGACACAATTTTATCTGTACATAAAGACCTGACTAAAGATTTATTAAGAAATTCCGAATATGAGGGCAAATTTAGAGATACTCGCGTATTTATTGGTAATCTGCATACTCAAAAAATAAATTATATACCGCCAGATGCTTATAAAGTACCTGGTTTAGTAGATGAGTTATTAGATTGGTTAAACAATTCAACCGATGAAATGTATCCTATCATTATCGCAGGAATTCTTCATTATGAATTAGTACGTATACACCCCTTTGTTGATGGAAATGGGCGTACCAGCAGACTTATGGCAACATTAATTCTATCCGTTCACAAATTTAATATCAATGACTACTTCACTTTAGACGAATATTACAATCAGGACAGGCAGGCTTATGTCGATGCACTAAACAGTGCAGATAAAAACCATGACTTGACAAAGTGGCTGGAATATTTCTGCGGCGGAGTATTATACTCAATCAATAAAGTTAAATCAGAAGTATTAAAATTAAGTGAAATCACATCAAAATATGACAATACCATTCAATTAACTCCAAATGAAATTTCCATATTAACTCTACTTGAAGAAAAAGGACATATTCAAAATAAAGATATCCAAGAGATGTTAAATATCACTCCTCAAGCCAGCTATAAAATTATTAGAAAACTAAAAAATAAAGAATTGATAGAAAGTATCGGAAAAGGCAGAAATACAGAATATATTTTGAAATAAAACATTAATCATCAACCATCATGATTTTTTTATTTTTAATAAGAATGGTTTAAATCAAAAAATAAGTAATTTAAAGAGTTTTAAAAAATTAATCATCAACCCCAAAAGATGTTAATCATCAACTATCAATATGTTAAAATCGAATGTTACATTAGAGTAATATTCAAAAATAAAAATCATTTGAAAAACAATAAATTAAAGTCCATATCATGGACTTTAAATGAAATCAAATTGTTCGCCCCATAATTGCAAGCATTAAGATATGCAAAAAATCACTCAATTAGCCTATTTAAAGTCTCTCGGATTATTGTTTTCAAATTTGCAGTTTACACTAGTGAATGATCTTTCCTTATCATTATCTATTGCTCCACTGCCCATATTGGCATTGTTATGAGTTATTGCAGAGTCAATGATTTTTAAATCACCCATATAA
This sequence comes from Methanobrevibacter sp., assembly GCF_045636185.1. Taxonomy (GTDB): domain Archaea; phylum Methanobacteriota; class Methanobacteria; order Methanobacteriales; family Methanobacteriaceae; genus Methanocatella. Next base: position 3,992 of record NZ_JAZTXC010000099.1, read on the forward strand.
TTAGTTATCGCTCCGCTTTGAGCTGTTCCTGTGTTTTTACTTATTTCTGATTCTGTGATGATTACTTTTCCGCGATTGCTCATTACGGCTCCGCTGTCTTCTGCTGTGTTCTTCTCAAGCCTTGATTCTGAGATTTTAGATGTGCCCATAAAGTTGTATATCGCTCCACCCCATTTTGCGGAGTTTCCTGAGAATGTGGATTGTGAAATGTCAACTGTGGATTCTTCTCTGGCTGTTGCATAATTGTTTATTGCACCTCCGCCATCATCAATTGCTTTGTTGTCTTTCAGTGAACATTTGATGATTTTTAAATCTCCTCTATCGTTTCCTATTGCTCCTCCAGAGCGTTCTGCTGTGTTGTTTGTTAGTCTAGATTCGATGATTTTAATTCTCCCCTTATTGTTTTGTATCGCTCCGCTCCAGTTTCCTGCCCTGTTGTCTTTGAAGGTGGATTTGCAAATTAAAAGCTCTCCTTCATCATTCACTATCGCTCCACCAGAGTCTTCGCAGAATCCATTTTTGAGTGTGATGTTTTTGATTGCGACTTTTTTGGCTGTGCAGCGGAATATCTGTGCTTTTCCTTTTGCATCTATAGCATGACCGTTCCCATCAATGACAATATTTTTATCTAAAACAATTCCTTCAGGAAATTCTGTTTCCTCACCAGCAACCAACATTATATCATTATCTAAAACTATTTCATTACTACCTTCAATTAACTCTTTCAGATATTTAAAACCAAATCCATTTGATTTATTTTTTTTAAATTTATCAAATAACCCCATAAAAATACCTCCATAACAAAATTTTATCTATGCTAAATTTTTTCAAATTGAGACACCCTACAAAAACATGACCCTCCTTTACTTATAATTCATTTAACCTGTCTTTTGCAAATTTACGAGTAAATTCATCAGAGTCATTACAAGCAACATCATACAAGACATCACGACTTTTTACACGCTTAACTGCTTCTAAACGAACCCCCACATGTTCTTCATGAAGTGCAACATCCGCCAAAACATCTTGATTACTAACCTTTTGAACGGCAGCACCACGAACTGATACATTGGAATCATATTTAGCAATATGTGATAAACGTTTTTGGTCATCTATATTTTCAACTGCTTCTTTGCGAACACGCCAATCAGAGGAATTTAAACCATAGAATAAATATATTTGTGATTGAATTTTTTTAGCTTCATTCTTATACCATCTTTCTAATTTTTTATTTGTAGGGTTTAATTGGTCTGCAGCTTCAATAAGAACATTGGTAGTCTCTTTCACTTCATTAAAATCAAAATCAGAAAAATTCTTATAGGCTGCATGTTTGTGAGCTAAAATAACCGCCGCATACATTACATTTGAATCACGGTCATTATCCGCCCATTTTTCAATAAAATCTTCTAATTTGGTATTTTCTTTATCGTTTATAACCTCTTTATTTTCTGTTTTCTCTTTAAAACTTTGAGCATAATCTATTTTTTCTTTTTTAAATATTTTATCTATAAAACCCACATTCATCACCGAAATAAATCATTTATAGAAAAATCGTAGGATCGGAGCATTCATTTTTAAAAAAAATAAATCTATTCTTTTTCAGAATTAATCTCCCAATTATCAGTTTTTTTTATTTTTCATTATATAACTGGCACGAAAAACCAATAAAATTACCCCATAGTAGTTTTTTAATCTATTTTTTTACTTTTGGATTAAACAATGCCTTTTTATCATCAATGTAACTTTTGATATATCACATCACGCACATCTTCATCTTTTTCATTTTCATATAACCTTTGAAGGACAATATCGTCTCTCCATCCAAATTGATTTATGGCTTCTATTCTGATTTCTGGATCATCATCATCTTTTGCAATTTTTTCTATCAATTTTTTATCTTTTACAAAATGTAAAGCAGTTTTCCTAATTTCCGGGTCTTCATCAGGATGAAGACAAGTGATAAATACAGGTTGGGAATTAAGAAAAACCATTGCTTCATTGCGAGTACTTGTTGGGAATTTTCTATTAGTTATAAAATATAATAAATTTTCCCCATTAAGATTATACGCTGCACCTTCACCAATCCAATCCTCACTAGAACTAGCAATTTCCATCAATAAATCTTGATTTGAAATTTTTCGTAATGCTCCTTCTCTAAGCGAACGATCACATTTTTTATTCATTGCAATATTGGCCAATATTTTTTCATCGTTTATTTTTTGCAATGTTTTTTCACGAACTTTTAAACTTAACGAATTATTATTTATTTTTTCTAACATTTCATCTGGAGTTTCTTTCTTTTTGAATCTGTCAATTAAACTCATTAATATCACCTACATTGACGGTTGATATTTTATCAAAGCATATATATATAGCGATTTTATTATTATGCGCGAAAAATTTTTAATATCCATTTTAATAAATATAACTAATTTAATTTGTAAAAATTCAACAAACAATATTAATTTTAGAAAATTAAACATGATTAGAATAAAAAATTAAAGATTAATATAATTAAGATTTAATAACTTTTAGTAAATTTAATCGATAAGTTTATATACTAACAAAAAGTTAATACATTAATCTCATATTTTTCAATTCCCCAATATAACCGTCAAGATTTATAACCTCCCCCCCATTAGATCAAGTCATTTGTAATTTTATTCATATAGAATAAGTTATGAAATTTAGGGGAATAGACAAATAATTGATGAATGAAAAATATTTAATTATCATGAATTCTAAAAAAAGTAGTGTAGAGAGAACAAAAGTTATACAACTATCACATGAGTTTTCATATTAACCTCTCTCCAAAATAATTTTAATTAATTAATGATTTAATTTTTAAGTTATATATAATTAATAGCTAATTCATAAAAATGAAAATGTTTTTGGAGGTATATAAATTATGTCATCATCCTTTTTTACAGAAGAGTAGTTATTTGCAACCACTATACCATATTGACAATTATATTTGTTGATTGCATGTTTAATCTGTAGTTTCTTTTTCTTTCCACGACCCACCTCGATTGGAATGATGTTTTCGCAATCTTTTTGAATCAGAAAATCAACATTTCTTTTTTTGTCGGCATCATAATAGATAGTGAAATTTGTGAATTGATTATTGGATAAGTTAAACAAATTTGATGCAACTAGGTTTTCAAGAAGGAACCCTTCATAATCATCACTTCCAAGCAATGGGTTTCCCACTTTGGTTGACAGGGCATGTCTGATGCTGGGTGTTGCAAAATAATATTTCCATGATTTTTTAGCCCTTTTGGCTGAACCACCATACGGCTCACAATGGAAAATCAGATGGGTCTTTTCAAGCAAATCCAATATCTTATTTACATTTGCAGTTGATGTTTTCAAGTAATTTGCCAGATTCGCTTGTGTTAATTCTCCAGGCTGTTGGAGAGCAAGATATCTTAAAATACGTTTTGCATTGGATTGGTTTTCAGATGAAAGCTCTTTTATTTGCGGTATGTCTTTTGTAATGACCCTTTGTGTAATTTCAACCAAATCCTCACATATTTCCCGATGAGACTTTTTGTCAAACAATATTGGAAAACCACCGAATTTAAAATATTCATCCCAATCTGTAGAAGAGTAATCCAAGCAATTGGTCAATAAGTTATTTGCTTTAAATTCGGATGATAAAACATTATTAATATCTCCACCGAATATCAAATCTCTTAAATCAGCAGACAAACAACTTACGTCAACACCATATTTTAATTTTAAATGCTGTGTGTAGTTTAGAGGAGTTACGGATTTTTTACGCATTCTTCTTGCAAGATCATCACTGCGTTCCAAATGAAGAGCAGAAGAACCTGTAAATATCATGAAAATATTATATGATTTATCGTATATTACTTTTCCAGAGGAAGCCCATTTTTTATCGATTTGTGATTCATCAACGAATATGAAAACCTTTTCATCTAAATTTCTCAAGTTTGCATGAAATATGTTTTTCAGGTATACTTCAACCATCTGTCTTATATTGCATTCAACCAGATCATTTAAATCATCAAAGGAAATGTATAACACATTATTGGGAGGAATATTCTTTTCTTTTAAGAGATATTCATATGCCTGTAGAATCAATGTTGTTTTGCCAACACCCCTAAGACCTGGCAAAACTATAATCTTATTTGAAGTATCTTCTTTTAAAAAAGTATCCAAGTATCCTTTTATCCCATCCAATTCTTCTCGGGAGTTGAATTTCATATTATTGTTAGATAACTCTTTATTTAAGACATTAGGAACATCAGTCAATTCATCTTTAATGAAATTTGCGATTAATTCTTCCTTTTCAATCATAGCAACATCCTCATTATATATATATTCAAATATTTGAATTAACATATATAAATAATTATTCAAATATTTAAATAGTTATATATAAAGATTTATTCAAATATTTGAATAAATGTATTTTAACTTAATTCTTAATTAAATACTAATTATTCAGACATATATTGAATTAATCAATTTATATAGTTTTTGTTTGAAATAAAAGCAATATTATTAAACTATAAGAATATTCCAATATCAGACAACTTTTAAAGTAATTTCATATCGACATTGGCATAACAATAATTCCTTTTCATCGATTGTTTGCAATAATTTTAGTATCTTACACTGCAACTTTTCCAATAAAAGAACAATAGTTACATAGTATCTTTATTTGGCTCAGTTTATGGTACATGATTTGGAGTTCCATTAGATACATCTTCTCCAGTATAGATGAAAATGCTTAATTATCAGGAGTTCTAAAAAAAAGTAGTGTAGAGAGAACAAAAGTTATACAACTATCACATGAGTTTTCATATAACCTCTCTCTCCAAATAATTTTAATTAATTAATGATTTAATTTTTAAGTTATATATAAATAGCTATCCCACTACTAATAAGTTACATTTCTCTATTTTTATAATATATGGTGTTTGAATTTAGGCATATAAATTAAAAAAAAATCGCACAAACTAATGTTCATGCGATTTACATATTTTCTTATAGTCCCATGACGGCAGTAACAACCACGAGAACTATTGGAATAGTTATAAACAGGATGCCTATGAAATCAAGGATGGCTCCCGTCTTAATCATCTTTGTGATTGGGACATAACCAGAGGAGTAGACAATTGCATTAGGCGGTGTGGAGACTGGCATCATAAATCCAAGTGATGAAGCCAAGGCAATACCTACAGCAACAGGAATAGGACTGAATCCCAGTGACATGGCTGTAGTAATTGCAATCGGACCAATAAGATTGGTAGATGCTGTGTTTGATGTGAACTCAGTAAGCAACAGAGTGCAAATGCAGAAAACTGCAATGAAGACTATCTCTGAGGGATTAGATCCTATTAAATTGCTGATGCCAGCACCCATCCAGTTGGACAATCCTGTGGTGTACATCAGTCCGCCCATGGATAAACCACCACCGAAAAGAAGCAGTGTGCTCCAATCTATACCTTCAACACCATCTTTCCACTTTAGTGTCATCTCTCCTTTCTTAAGGTTCACCGGCAGGAAGAACAGTAGCAATCCGCCAACAAGAGCAACAATGTGCTCTGGGAAATACGTGTTGAATATTTTCACAATTGGGGCATCAGGGCTGTAGATGATAGTCAAGACTGCTGGTGCGACCCATAGAACAACTGTCAAAGCGAAAGCGAATATTGTATTTTTCTGTGCCTTAGTCCACTTGCCAAGCTCTTTGACACGATCTTGAATGAATGTTTCTGTTCCTTTTATATGATTTTCATCGGCTGGATACATACGCCATAATATGACATAAGTTAAGATGAAAAAGGCCACCATTGCAACAAATCCCCACATCATCCATTGGATGAATGACACAGATGGAGCATTAGGAGCAAGCTGATCGAGGAGTCCCATCATAATAAGGTTGGAAGGTGTGCCTATTGGGGTGAAAACACCTCCAATGGAACAAGCGTAGGCTATCATCAGCATGAGTCCTGTGGCATATTTATAGTTGGTAAGGTCTATTTTTTTACCGTTTTTAGCCATAATCTCGCGGATGGCTTCAAGAAGTCCCAGTGCAATTGGGAACATCATGGCTGCTGTGGCAGTATTGCTAACCCAACTTGAACCAATCATACATACCAGCCCTATGGCTAGGAAGATGCGTCGAGGGGAGTCCCCTACCCATCTCATCGAAATGATACCGTAGGCAATACGCTTGTCAAGACCATTCACAATCATAGCTGTTGCAATGAGGAAACTGCCCATAAACAGGAATATGATTGGATTGGCGAAGTTTGCAAAGGCCTCATCCATAGGCACAACATTCAGCACGACACAGAGTGTGGGGCCAAGTAACGATGTGACTGGGATAGGCACAGGTTCAGTTATCCACCAAATGGATACCAATGCCATTATAGCCAACAGGTGGTGGGCGGGATCCGAAAGACCCTGAATTGGGAGAAACCAGAGTATAATAGCACATAATGGTCCTAAAATGGCACCACTTATGCGACGTTTCTTATCAAAGGAGTCCCCACGTGATTGTATATCTTCATCAGAATGTTGGTTTTCTGTTTCCATATTAATTACTATCCTATTTCATGAATCAAAAAAAAGCAATGACAAAAAAAATAGTAGTTTGAAATTAATTCTTATTCAAAACTCAAATTCCATTTTAACATCATCATTGCCTAATAATTAGTTTGTTTATTTCTTTTTCTATAT
>NZ_JAZTXC010000100.1:0-2526 GCF_045636185.1 Methanobrevibacter sp.
TAATATTTTTAATTATAAAACATTAATAGTGTAAATTTTTAAATTTAATCATTTCTAATGAGTTTAAAAAAGTATTACTTTTCAGCATTTCTATAATAAAAAATTTAAAAAAATTTATTACTTATAAACCTTTCTATTTAATTCTTAAACGAATGTTTATATTATATTTTAAATAAACTAATATCTGTATACCAAATAGCTGGCTATTGCAAAAATTTTGCTGGATAGCTTACTCACTAAAAACTGAAATGGTTTTTGTTGAGTGGTATATTAACTCTATTTATTTAGGAGGGAAAAAATTGGCAAAGTTTGATGATAAAGTCGATTTATACGACGACAGAGGTTCATTAGTCGAAGCTGATGTACCAATCGAAGCTCTAAGTCCGTTACGTAACCCTGCTATTAAGAACATTATTAGCGGTGTTAAAAGAACTGTAGCTGTAAACTTAGAAGGAATCGAAAAATCTTTAAAAACTGCTTCCGTCGGTGGAAGTAAATCTAAAATCTTAGGTAGAGAAATGGATCTTGACATCGTTGCTCATGCAGATTCCATTAACGCTGCTGTAAAAGATATGCTTCAAGTAACTGAAGACGATGATACTAAATGTGAAGTACTCTCTGGTGGAAAAAGGATTTTAGTCCAAATTCCAACTATCAGATTAGACTCTTCCGCAGAATACTCCGTAGCAACCTTAGCTACCGCAACTGCATTAACTCAAGCTATTATCAAAGAGTTTGACGTAAACATGTACGACGCAAACATGGTAAAAGCTGCTATCTTAGGAAGATACCCACAATCTGTAGAATACATGGGATCCAACTTAAAAACCATGTTAGACGTACCACAAAAATTAGAAGGTCCAGGTTACTCCTTAAGAAACATTAAAGCAAACGACTTCGTAGCTGCTACCCTTAAAAATACTTTACAATCCACTGCTCTTGCAAGTATTTTCGAACAAACTGCAATGTTTGAAATGGGTGACGCTATCGGTGCATACGAAAGAATGCACTTATTAGGTTTAGCTTACCAAGGTTTAAACGCTGACAACATGGTATTAGGTCTCGTACAAGACAACGCTAAAGAAGGAACTGTTGGTTCCATCGTACAAGACACTATTGCTAAAGCTGAAGCAGATGGTGTAATCGCTGTAGAAAAAGAATTAACTGGATACAACATGTACGCAACTAGTGACGCAGCTAAATGGAACGCATATGCTGCTGCTGGATGTACTGCTGCTATTATGGTTAACGTAGGTGCAGCAAGAGCTGCTCAAGGTATTCCATCAACTATTTTATACTTCAACGACAACATCGAATTCGCTACCGGTTTACCTGGTATTGACTTCGGTAGAGCTGAAGGGGTAGCTGTAGGATTCTCTTTCTTCTCTCACTCTATCTATGGTGGAGGAGGTCCTGGTTTATTCAACGGTAACCACGTAGTAACCAGACACAGTAAAGGATTTACTATCCCTTGTGTAGCTGCAGGTATGGCATTAGATGCTGGTACCCAACTCTTCTCTCCAGAAGCAACTTCTGGATTAATTAAAGAAGTATACAGTGAGATTGACGAATTCAGAGAACCACTCAAATATGTTGCTTTAGCAGCTGCTGAGATTAAAGGTGACATCTAATTATCGAATTAATTTTTGTTAATTAAAATCTAATTTAAAATTCACAATAAATATTTAAATCGTTCCGATTTGAATACTGAGGTTAAATAATGGATATTGAAATATTTCCACACAGAATTTTAGGTACAGACACAACTGAAAAATTATTGAATGATCTTGAATCTTTAGAATCAGTTAAAAGAACTGTCATTCAAGGACCAAGACTCCCACCACAAGATGAAATTGATCGTCTTTATGGTGATCGCAGAGTCATTGTGGTAAGTGGCGAAGAAGTTGAATTGAAAGTTAAGACTGGTAGAATTTTTGTGGAATTATCTGATGAATCTGGTATTGACGAAATCAGATCAATATGTGATGAACATATTGATACTGGATTTGACATTAATACTAGCAAAGCACAATACATCAGAAAACAAAGAACTGTTACTGATGGATTGAAATATGGTGATAAAACAGAAATTCCTGAAGAATTGATTGGTATCGCTGATACCCGTTCAAAATTTAAGGATCATGTCTCTATTCTAAAAAAAGATTCAATGGAATAAAATATCTATAGGTTGATAATATGATTGGAAGATGCACTCATCTTGTAGACTGCAGGGAAACAAGAGGTCTTGGTGAAGGAGGTGGAATTGCTCAAAGAGGAACTTTCGCTGAATGTGGAAGTGATGTTTTGGCAGTTGCTATGTCTCCAGGTCGTAGACACATTACCAAACCTGTTTGTGAAATCACTTTTGGTTTACGTGAGGCTAATCTATTAACCAGTACCATGATATTGGATGCAGGTAGTGGTGTTCCACATGATGCTCCTGCCGGTGGTGCAGGAAACGCTTTTGGTTTGACTGACAAGGAAGTTGAACAAATGCAAAAGTTTAAGGTTATTGTGGTTCATTTA
>NZ_JAZTXC010000101.1:0-8225 GCF_045636185.1 Methanobrevibacter sp.
AGTGAAGAAAAACACTCATTCAAATACATTGATCCTAAACAGCTTTGTCCTCACTGTAGGAAAAACCAATCATTAGAAGATATTGAAGCCAGCTATGACATTATTGAAACTAAAAATTCAGCTGACCTCAATGACATTAAGCAATCCATTCGTTCCAATATCGATGGTGAATATGAGAAAAAGATTGAGAAAATCAATGAAAAAATCGAAAAACTCAACAGTGCTGAAGGTGAAGTTGACACCGAAGCTATTGAAAAATTAAAAGAAGATAAAGTTAAATTATTAGAAGAACAGGATGAAAAATCTGAAAAGAAATTCCAAACAGAATTTAAAAGACGCACTGAAGAATATGTCCGCACTTATCTTCAAGGTCTTGTTCAAGAACCAATCATCTTGGATAAACCAGTTACAATCCATCAAGGCGATTATAAATTAACTGCATCTGAAATCAGAGAAAGATTAGAAAGAATCAATGATGAGGATATTTATGTTTTAGGTATTAATCCTGAAGTTGCAAGGCCTGAATGGTTAGTTTTAACTGTTTTACCTGTTCCTCCAGTAACCGTAAGACCATCCATTACTTTGGATACTGGTGAACGTTCAGAAGATGATTTAACTCACAAATTAGTAGATATTCTCCGTATTAATCAAAGATTAGTTGAAAATATGGAAGCTGGTGCTCCACAATTAATCGTAGAAGATTTATGGGACTTATTACAATATCACGTTACTACTTACTTTGATAACGAAGCTAGTGGTGTTCCACCATCCAAACACAGATCAGGAAGACCTTTAAAAACCTTAACTCAAAGGTTAAAAGGAAAAGAAGGAAGATTCAGATCAAACCTTTCCGGTAAACGTGTAAACTTCTCTGCACGTACAGTAATTTCTCCTGATCCAAACATCAGTATTAACGAAGTCGGTGTTCCTGAAATGATTGCAAAAGAGGTAACCGTACCTGCATATGTAAATGAATGGAACATTGATGAAATCAGAACTTATGTTGAAAATGGTCCGGATGTGCACCCTGGTGCAAACTATTTGAGAAGCGAATCTGGAAACAGAAGAAAAATCAATGAAGATACTAAAGAATATATCTTAGAGAATTTAAAACCAGGTGATATTGTAGAAAGACACTTAAAAGATGGAGACATGGTTTTATTCAATCGTCAGCCTTCACTTCACAGAATGAGTATGATGGCACACGAAGTAAGAGTATTACCTTACAAAACATTCCGTCTAAACTTATGTGTATGTCCTCCATACAATGCAGACTTCGATGGAGACGAAATGAACATGCACGTTTTCCAAACTGATGAGTCTCGTGCAGAGGCAAAATCATTGATGCGTGTACAAGAGCACATCTTATCTCCAAGGTTTGGTGGACCAATTATTGGTGCAATTCACGATCACATTTCCGGAGCATATCTGTTAACCAGAAAAACAATGACATTCACAGAAGAACAAGCACTTCAAATTGTTCGTAAATCTCATTTAGCAATCCCTGAAAAAGATGGCGACAAATGGATATTAAAATCAGAATCTGAAGAAAGTCCAGAAATCGAAAGGGAAATCGCTAAGAAAACCAAAAATGTTCGTGGAACCAAAGCAGATAAAGAAGCTTATCTCAACACTTTAGACTTAACTGAAGATGAAATAGCAAAACGTCTTAAAGCAAACAAATGGAATGATGAAGAAAAAGAAATCATTAAATCTATTGCTCAGAAACGTATTGCTGATGAGATTACTGCAAAATATTCATCTGGTGATGATGATGCAGATGCCGATTCATTAATCATTAAAAATGAAGGTGATGAATGGACTGGTAAAGAATTATTCTCATTACTTTTACCTAATGACTTAAACTTAACTTATAAAGCTGAAATTTGTACTAAATGTGGCCAATGTGAAAAAACATTAGCAGAAAATCCTGATTTGGATGATGATGCTTATAACACATTATGTCCTATCGATGCATATGTCAGAATTAAAAATGGTATCTTGAAAAATGGTGTCATTGACGAAAAAGCATATGGTTCAATGTCTGGTCAAGTTTTAGATAAAATAGTTAAAGAATATGGTCCAGGAAGAGCAAAAGAATTCTTAGACAGGTCAACTGATTTAGCTATTTGTGGAATCATGGTAACTGGTATTACAACCAGTTTAAATGACGAAGAAATTCCTGAAGAAGCTCAAGCAAGGATTAATGAGCACTTACAAAATTCAGAAGAGAAAGTAGATAAATTAATTGATCTTTATAATGAAGGTATTCTTGATGCATTACCTGGTAGAAGTTTAGAAGAGACTTTGGAAATGAGAATTATGCAAGTTCTTGGGGAAGCCAGGGATAAATCCGGTGAAATTGCAGAAGATTATTTAACTATGGAACACAACCACTCTGTTGTAATGGCACGTACTGGTGCTAGGGCATCTATGTTGAACTTGACTCAGATTACTTCCTGTGTAGGTCAACAGGCAGTTAGGGGTGGACGTATCCACAGGGGTTACATTGAAAGAACCTTACCTCACTTCAAAAGAAATGAATTGGGGGCAAAGGCAAAAGGATTTGTACACTCAAGTTATAAATCTGGATTAGACCCAATCGAGTTCTTCTTCCACGCTATGGGAGGAAGGGAAGGTCTTGTAGATACTGCGATTCGTACAGCACAATCAGGTTATATGCAAAGAAGACTTGTAAACGCACTTCAAGATTTACAGGTAAAACCTTCAGGACTTGTAACTGACAATCAAAGTAATGTTGTTCAAAGAATCTTTGGTGACGATGGAGTAGATCCAGCTAAAAGTGACTTTGGTATAGCAGCAAACTTAGATAAACTTATAGAAGAGATTAAATTAGAAGAATCTAAGGAAGTAGGTAAATAGGGGGTGTAAATATGGATGAATTAATTGAAAAAGTGCAAAATACTTTGGAAGAGCGCAATATTTGCATTCCAGAAGGTTATGATATTAAAAATATTTTAGTAGATTATGAGTCAGTCGACATTACTGATGACATTTTTGAAGAAATAATCGCTAAATGTAAAAATGTTAATTTAGTCTGTAATTTATTAAATCAATATGATATTGATTTTGTTGAATTTTCAGACACTTTGGAAGAAAATGACATTGAATTGTTAGATGTTTATTATATTAAGAATATTTTTGATAAGACCAATAAAAATCAACTTTCCGATGAAGATTTGGAATCAGTTATCAATGATATCAGTGTCATTGATAAGGTTTTAGAAGTCTTAACTGATAAGGGTATCGAATTCCCTAAAGGTTATGTTGAAGACTTAGCAAAAGCTTATACTCATCGTGACTTAACTGATGATGAATTAGATAAACTTGTAGACAAATTAAAAACTGCCTATGACCGAGCTCATGTAGAAGCTGGGGAGGCTGTTGGAACAGTAGCTGCACAATCTGTTGGTGAACCAGGTACTCAGATGACTATGCGTACTTTTCACTATGCAGGGGTTACTGAGTTAAACGTAACATTGGGTCTTCCAAGACTTATCGAAATTGTTGACGCAAGAAAAGATATTGCAACCCCAACAATGGACATTTACTTTGAAGAAGATAAGTGTCAAGATGAGGAATTCGTTAAAACTTTAGCAAATAAAATTGGTAGAAGTACTATTAACGATATTCTTGAAGACTTTAATTTAAATTATGCTGAAATGCAAGTTGAAGCTACATTATCAGATAAGAAGATTGATGAAAGAAGACTTGTCAAAGAGGAAATCATTCAAAAAATCGAGTCTGACTTCAAAAAAGATAAGCCTGAGATTAATGGAAATCTCATAATAATCAAACCTAAAGAAGATGGAGATGAAAGACACAGAATCCGTAATCTCCGTTTATTAGCTGATAAAGTCCGTGACTTACAAATCAGTGGAGTTAAAAAGATAGGTAAGGTTATTATCCGTAAGGATGAAGAATGGGTTATCCATACTGAAGGATCAAACCTCAAAGAAATTTTATCTTTTGACGGAATTGATGCTAGAAGAACTACTACAAATAGTATTCGTGAAATTGAAGATGTTTTAGGTATTGAAGCAGCTCGTCAATCAATTATTAATGAAGCGAGAAAAACTCTTGAAGAGCAAGGTCTTACCGTTGATGTAAGACATATCATGTTAGTTGCAGATATTATGACTTCCGAAGGTGAAGTGAAATCTATTGGAAGACATGGTATTAGTGGTGAAAAATCAAGTGTTTTAGCACGTGCAGCTTTTGAAGAAACCGGTAAACATTTACTTAACGCAAGTATTCGTGGTGAAGTAGATGATTTAACTGGTATCATCGAAAATATTATTATTGGACAACCAATACCTCTTGGTACCGGATCAATCGGTGTCAAAATGGCAAAAAATGAATAGGAGGCTAGATGATGGACGTAGATAGAGGAATCAGAGTAGCTGTCGACACAGGTGATGTGACTTTAGGCTCTGAAAAATCAATTCAATCTTTAAAATTAGGAAAAGGTCAACTCGTTGTAGTTGCTCAAAATGCTCCTAAAGATATTATTGAAGATGTTGAATATTATGCAAAACTCTCAGAAATCCCTTGTCACATTTATGATGGAACAAGTGTTGACTTAGGTTCTGTTTGTGGTAAACCTTTTACCGTTGCTACATTAATCGTTAACGATCCAGGAGATTCTACTATATTAGATGATTTGAGGTAGATTTACGTGTCTATTAAATTTGGTGCAAATGAAATAAGATTCATTGCTCTTTTTGAAAATATGACTGGAGCAATGGTTAAGGATTGCATTATCGATGATGATAACAATAAGGTTACTTTCGTTGTTAAGCAAGGAGATATGGGATTAGCTATAGGTAAACGTGGAAGTACCGTATCAAAAGTTCAAAGAGCAGTAGATAGAGGGGTCGAAGTCATTGAATTCAATGAAGATCCTGAACAGTTTATTAAAAATATTTTATCTCCGGCTGAGTTGCAAAGTGTAAAGATTTCAACTAGAAAATCTGGAGACAAAATTGCTACTGTTGCAACAGATAATACCAATAAGCGTATTGCTATTGGTAAAAATGGTATTAACATAGAAAGGGCTAAAGTATTAGCTAATAGACTACATAATATTGACAACATTATTTTAAAATAGCTTTTTTAAGCTATTATCTTTTTTTTATTTTTTTATTTTAAAATTTAATCTGTATAATTAATTATTTTTGTAAAATGATGATGAGACTGAAGTCTATTTTTTTAATTTTATTTACTTATTTTTCATTTAATTCCATTACAATAAAGTACAATCTATTATTGAGGATATAAATCTTTACTAGTATATGGTTTTAAGATAATAATATAAATCATATCTATGATCTTGAGATATTTGATTCCTGAAGGTCATCTGTGCTATTTTATTAAAATCTTGTTGATTTAGTTGTTTGTTCGAGAGTAAACAGGTAGTTCGTGAAAGCAGTGTGTTGTTTAACAAAGAATAAGTTATTGGAAAAATGAATGCAAAAATAATATTAAAAAAAGAAAGCATTAGGTTTAGGTTAATTTACATATTTTAGAAAGGATGCCCCGACCCATAGGGGTCGAGGCAGTTTGTATAGTGTGTAAAATTTTTTTAGTTGAAATTGCAATTTTCTATAGTTCCATTAATATCGGGATTTACGCCGATTGCATATTTTGAATCAATTTCATTAAAATTACAATTTCTTACTTCATATTCGTTCTCAATGAAGATAACATTCCAATATCCATTTGCGGTATCTTTATTGAAATTACTGTCAATCACTTTACCATTTTTCATATAGACAGCACCAGCATAACCGCATGCATTATTGCTATCAAAATTACAGTTGTCTACTTTACCGTTATTTATGTATAATGCACCGCCAAAGATAATACCGTCATTTTTAGTCAAATTAGAATTGGATACCGCACCATTTTTATTAATGTATACAGCACCACCATTTGTGTAAGCAAAGTTGTTTTCAGCATTACAATTGTCTACACTACCTTCATGCATCCAAATTGCACCGCCGTCATTTCCAGCATAGTTGTTTTTAAAATTACTGTTATTGACAGATCCTCTAATTATCCAAGCGGCACCACCATTGCGCTCAGCACGATTGTTTTCAAAATTACAGTTTTCAATATTACCGTAATATATTCCAACAGCTCCTCCATCGTAAGCAGTATTGTTGATGAAGTTGGAGTTTATTACACTACCTTGGTTTATGAAAACAGTAGCTGCATATGCGATATTGTTGTTGAAGTTGGAGTTTGTTACAAGACCTTCATTCATCCAGATAGCGCTACCTTGATAGCCAGTAATGTTGGTAAAATTACAGTTATCTACAATACCTGATTGTAAAAATTTAACTGCACCATCATTTCTGCCGAGGTCTACATTTCTAAAGTTTATATTTTTAAGAACTACTCCGTCGGCTACTATATCAAATATTCTAACATTAGAATAATTCATGTCAATTATGGTATTATTACCATCAATAATGCCTGGTTTTGTAATTTTAATAGTGCTACCGGAATCGTATATGTATATGTCTTTATCTAAAGTAATATTTCCTCCCAATCCGATTTCGTCAGCTAAACCAGAATATGTGCCTATATTCACATCATCAGTAGTATTATTAACATCACTAACTTCATCTATCAATACATCTTCATGTGGAGTATTGTCGATAAAGGTTGTGTTTAAATCGAAGTTTTCATTTGGATTAGCAGCACTAACAGCACCTGATAAAACAAATAAAACCAATAAAATTGTCATTATGGATATTATTCTTTTAATATTAATCACTCCTAAATTTTTTTGAAATAATTTTTTCGACAGTAATATTATTTCATGTCAAAACTATATTCCATAATAATATGTGTGTTTTTTTATTATATTTAAAATAGTTGGTATGTAAGCACTTACTTGCACTTTAAAAAGTAAAATAATTAATTTTCATCGTATTTTCATCTTTTTAATTAATTATTTATATTAAAATAAAATTTAAAGCTAATATGTAGCATTTAATACTATTCATTATAGTTAAACTCTTTCTTAACTGGGTCATGATTTTAATCTTATAAAGTGATGTTTTTATGGCCCCCAATAAAACATAAAATAATCCTTTAAAAATACTAAATATCTCGATAATGGTTTAATATTTGAATATGAATAAAAATAATGACTTAATAGATTTATATTAACATTATTTAATGTTTTTAAATGTAAGTAAGCGCTTACTTTCGAAAACATTTATATACTATTAATTTGCAATGATTGTATGGTATTATTATATATATTCTTAGAAAGGATGATACTATGAATAAAATATTTTTTAGTTTTACATGTTTATTAATAGCTTTATTGAGTTTGGTATGCGTATGCGCTGTTGATGTTGACTCTTGTAGCTGTGAATGTAATTTTAGTGAAAGTCATGCTGAACGTGTTGTTTTGGATGAAAATTGTACAAGTGTAGAAATTGATTCTCTTGCTGTCTGTAATGTAGGTGATAATCCTAATAATGATGAATATAATGGCGGATCAACTTTAAGTTCAAAGGATGAATCCTTTAAAACACAATCTTATGCCGCTACTAACATTTCTTCTACAAACAGTAATTTAATTAAAGATGTGAAAAATAATAATGAAAATACTTTTAAAGAATTAAATAATATAATAATAACAAAAAATAAATTACACAAAAATAAGCAAGGTAATCCACTTGTTTTAGAAAGAGATTATATTTTTAATCCAAAAACAGATGGAGATTTTATTTCAGGAATTAAACTACCTAACAATTTTATTATTGATGGTAAAGGGCATATTATTGATGCTAAAAATTCAGCAAGAATATTTAATGTTGGTGGTATTGTTACTTTGGAGAATATTACTTTTATGAATGGCAGGGCTAATTATGGCGGTGCTATTTTTAGTAATAAGGGTTCTAATTTAACTATTGTTAATTGTGAATTTATCAATAATCATGCTTATTATGGCGGTGCAATATGTGATATTAACTCCACCACCTATCTAAACCGTGTAAATTTCATTAATAATGGTGCTTCTATTTTGGGAGGCGGAATTTATAAAATTTATGGAAAATTAGAAATTAGTGAATCTAATTACAATAATAATACTGCTAAAAATGGTGGTGCATTGTATATTTCACATTGTAATAATAATATTGTCATGAATGATATCTTATTCGATAAAAACATTGCAGAAG
>NZ_JAZTXC010000102.1:0-4314 GCF_045636185.1 Methanobrevibacter sp.
ATACTTTAAAAATTAAATAGTAAACTTTAAATAATAAAAAATCTAAGCCCAATACTGCGAGCAAATCCATGATAAATAATGATAAATTATTAAAAATTTTAAAAAAAGTAGTAAAAAGTTTAGGTTAAACAAAAAGAATAAAGTAATATACTAATACATGAAATAGCACCTAAAAAACGAAAGTGACCACTTGCATTTTTCGTGGAAAATGACGTTGTTTTACATGTCATTAATAATTAGTAATACTAAATATAAAAATTGTATGATAAGAAGTAATAAAAAAATAAAAAAAATTAATAACAATTATTTGATTTCATTCAAGATTAAACGAATTGTTTCAGGAACTGCCTTTTCAACCTCTTCAGTCAATCCCATTTCAACATCAGGAGTAGATATCTCACCAGGCTTGCAGCCTACAATAACAACTTCACATTTTGCGGACAGCTCATGAAGAGGTTCCTCAACAGAATAAGTGTGAACATTTTCATATTTGTCCCTAGGCATTTCAAAAGGAGAAAATGTTTTGACGGATCCGGCTTCAGCATCATAATCAACGACATCAACTACGATTACCTTTTCCCAATACTCATCAGGAAGAGAAAATATGAAATGAGTTGCACCATTGCCTGCATCAACAAATTTTACTTCGCCAGTTAAATCGACATCACTGACAATTTCTTCAACTTCATCCAGGACTTCTTTTGAAAAGTCATTTTCAATATATGAAATAACAACAGGGTCAAAATCATCTTCAGTTTCATTTTCAAAATATTTTTCCAACAAGTTTACAACGATAGGTCCATAACCATCATCTTTGAAAAGGATGTTTCCACACCCTACAACTATGGTCTTTGCATGATAAGGCATTCAATTCCTCCAGTCTAATAAATTAATATAGTAAATTATTTATAATATTATTTTCGTATTAAAAAACATTTAAGTAATAGTAGTAAACATATATTACACTAATTAAAAAATTTAAAAATACTTAAATGGGGGTGCAATTATGGAAAAATCAAACTTAATCATAACTGTTATCATCGTATTATGTATTGCTGCAGCTGTTGTGGCATATGGTGTTACAAATAATAGCCCTATATTTTCAGATTTATCCAGTATGGGCTCTGGATCTGGAAATGGAGGTCATGGTATTGGAAATAACACAACAAATAATGCAACACATGCAAACTCTGGCGCTGGTTCAGGTACAGGTTCCAGCAGTGGATCTGGAAGTGGAAGTGGCTCCGGTTCCGGTTCAGGTAGTGGATCTGGAAGTGGAAGTGGCTCCGGCGGAGGTGGCTCCGGCGGAGGCGGATCCAGTAGTGGCCCAATACATTCAGCTTCAGACATCCGTTCAATAGCAATGTCACATGTTCAAGTATCCGGTTGTTATGCAGGAACACCATCCTATTCAGATGGATACTGGTCTGTTACAATCTACAACAGTACTGATGACAGTGCAGTAGACGGTATGGTCATTAATGATAGAACTGGATCTGTAAGTAGAGGATAAAACCCATCTTCTCTACTAATTTTTATTTTTTACTAATTTTCAAACTTTTTACTAATTTTAAAATTAAAAGAATTTTTTACATATGAAATTAATCAAATTATCCTATGAACAATTAAATATATATAATAAGAAAAACAAAATAATAAAATGATGTTTATGAGGGGCCCGTAGCCTAGCCTGGATAGGGCGTCGGACTTCTAATCCGAAGGCCCCGGGTTCAAATCCCGGCGGGTCCGCTTTTCATAAAAAACTGCTTTTTTTAAAATAATTTATAAAAAAATTAATTATTTTTTGGGCTTGTAGCCTAGTCTGGAAGGGCGTAAGACTCCTAATCTTAAGATCGAGGGTTCAAATCCCTCCAAGTCCGTTTCAAAAATTGTCCAAAGTTACTACTTTAGGACTTTTTTCCTCATTTGGAGAAGGGTTAAAATTAATTTCACCATATTTACCTCCGCCACCAGGAGTAATATCAATTGTATTATTTCTAAAGGCTTCAATCGCTTCAGATACTTTTGAATCTATTTTTTCAATATTAGAAATATCTGCATTAATTAAAACATTTATTTCATTTTCAAAGCCATCAACCAATTTTTGCCAGATACCCTGAACCGTCTTTGTTGTAACGCCTTTATCATAGACTGTAGATATTAACTCGGCCAAAGGCATCAGATGAATATATTGAGGCCTGAAATCAGGATGATGAGGTTCCTTAAAGTCGGAAATTTCAGAAATCCTGTAATCAACACCCTTTTTAATTCTTCCCCCACAATCACATTTCATTTTATTTTCACGAGCAATATCAGGATTGACCAGTTTGAAGCATTTAGTACATGCGGTCATGTGATACTTTCCCAAGTTCGGCACAAGGCCATAGTTTGCTTTAACGTTTGAGTGTTTAATTGCATTCTTAATGGAAGAAAATGAAATATCTTGAAGCTCCATTTGATTAAATTCACGACCCAGTCTATGGGGCCATGGAGAATGTGCATCGGAATTGCTTAAAAATGTAAAGTCCTTTAATTCTTCAACAGTATCTGCCATATAAGTATCGGCAGACAAGCCCAACTCCACAAAATCCGCTTTCTTTTCATAACAGTCATAAATGCTGTCAAAAGACTTGTACATTCCTGTCCATGGAGTAAAAGCATGAGCAGGGCCGATTAAACAATCATATTGGCGCACCAATTCCAAAATTTCGGCTCCTCCAAGATGTGTTTTAGGCCTGCCGTGAACATTCTTATTTTTAGACGGCAATTTGGCAGACAATTCCCGTGCAATGTCAATGTCAGGAATGATAATCAGATGATGAATCTTGTTTTTTCCCTCAATCTCAGTTGTTATGACAAAATCCATATCCTCAGTAGAATAGATTCCATCTCCCGAATAATCGGTAGATTCCTCAATGATATCCAGCCATTTGGGATGAAGACCATCGCCAGTTCCCATGAGGTTTAAACCTTTAAGTTTGGCCTTAGGAGCAATATTTTTAATCAGCATGTCCTTAGAAGAAGCCATTGAAAAGCAACTATGAATATGAAAATCAGAATTGACCAGCATGATAATACTATCTTTAAATTGATTTATTTAAAATTGATTATCAAAAACTGATTAACTGCTTTAATACCCCACATTAATAGCCAATGAAAAAAATGCGTGGAGCAATAAAAATTGTTCTGCCATCAA
Organism: Methanobrevibacter sp.; assembly: GCF_045636185.1. Taxonomy (GTDB): domain Archaea; phylum Methanobacteriota; class Methanobacteria; order Methanobacteriales; family Methanobacteriaceae; genus Methanocatella. The sequence goes on from NZ_JAZTXC010000102.1 coordinate 3,197, forward strand.
AAAATATGATTATCCAAAACACGATTTCCAACATGTTGATGTCGGCTAGAAAAATAATATAATTAATATCTATATTCACCAATCAATGTAATTGATTAAAAACCATTTCAATGATGGACTTTTAGAAAACAGCACCCAACTGTTTTCGCAGAGGCTTTTTACCTAGAAGCAAACTAATCAATTGCATTTTCACAATAATTACATTTATATAGGAACTACAACAATACATTTAAACAGAGTATCACCTCCACGGAGGAAAACTCGAACTTTTAATTAATTGGTTTTTAATGCCTAAAGGGCGGTATTGTGAGGTAAAACTCACAATATAGGCATTATTTCAAATAACATCTATTTTAATAGGAATTATAAATAATTTTTTCAAATTCATCCAATGAAATTTTTTCATTCTTATTTTTCAAATCGGCATCCAAATCATCCCCAATGGATGAATCGAAATCTTTCAAAAATAGATTAACCTTGTCAATCAAATTGATAATCTCATCACGGGTTGTCGGATAAGCCAGTCTCAAAACTGGAATATTCAACTGGCCTACAATATTAACTGCAAGTGAATGTGCATTATTGCAGCCGTTTCCGCAAAACAAAATCAGTTCGTTTAAAACATCATACATTGGCTCATAATTTGCTGGTCTTCGACCTAAAATAATAGCGGCATCAGCCTTATCCAGCAAGGGCATCAAAAGAGAAATACGGCCACGAACACCAGATGGAGTTTCGCTGGACATATTAACCTTAAAATCAGGATTTAAATTCAGTTCATTATTATATTTGGAAAAATTAGTTGGAGACAAATAAGTATGTCCATTCTTTTCAATCAGCGGCACAATAATCATTGCACCATCTGGAATAACTATAACATTCATAAAAAAATAAAAAATTGGATAATTATCCAATATATCTTAAGTCATCTGCATTTCCGGCATTGGCACGATTAATTAAATCCTGTTCCATTTGTTGAGCTTGAGCCAACATTTGTCTGGTTTCCTCAGCTCTTTCATCAAGTTTTTCTGTATTGATTTCAAAATTAAGCAATTCAGCCAATTTTAATAAAACACCTTCAGCAGATTCTGCATCAATAAAGTAACCTGGAGTTTCGC
>NZ_JAZTXC010000103.1:0-6395 GCF_045636185.1 Methanobrevibacter sp.
ATTTTATTAGACCTCCTTGGAGATTATAAAATTTTTGAAAATCAATTGCTTATTTTATGATTAATAATATATTGTTTCTACTATATAAAATTATTTGTATTTATTGAAACTAATTAATGATTTATAAAAAAAATAATGAAGAAATGAAAAATTGAAGCTATAATGTAGCTTCAACAATGATGAGCTTGTCTTCATCTCCACCAGGCATATGGCGGAATTCAATGATCTCGTCCTTTACAGCATGCAAATCAATATCTACAGCTTGATTTAACAATTCACCATTGAGCTGAAGTGAAAGAATCAAACCTTCGCCAGTTTCCTCATCTTCAGGAGTAAGCCCAAGCACAGTGCCTGGAGCAAAAACTCTATTGTATGACAATTCAAAAATGTCGTCCACTTTCACATTATTTCTTACATATTCTATAATATCATCCGGGTCCATAAGTATCTCTTCGACCATAATTACACCTTTGATAAGTTACATCATTTTAATTAAAATTATGCTTAATAATTTTATATTTAATATCAATAAATGATAATTTAATTAATTATAAAATTAATTTAATTGATTGTAAAATGCAATCATTAATTAAAAATTAATTAAATCATGATTTACCGCAATAATCTTTAAAATAATTTAAAAATAAAAAAATAAAAAAAGAAGAAAAATATAAGAAAAAGAGAAAGAGCTTATTGAGCTCTGTATTCTCTAATTGCGTTATATTCGTCGTCTTCTTCAATCCAAGTAGATAATCTGTCTCTGTTTTTCTCAGCATCGATAATTAAGGTACCTTTACCGTTTAAAGCAATGTCCCCTTTGTATTCGATGTATCTACCAGGGTAAACAATACCATCTAATTCAGGATCGGTTACGATTCCTTGTTCTACGAAACCTTCGAGTAATCTTCCGACTTTTCCGTGAATTACGATGTTACCGTTTTTCATTTGTCCACCAGGCCAACGGTTTACGTTACCATCAATTTCAATGGTACCTTTGGTCATGTGGATACCTGCGAGAATATCACAGTCACCTAAAACGTGGATTTTACCACCGACTAAACATTCACCACATTGTTTACCAGCATTTCCGTGGATAATGATTTCTCCACCGGACATACCTCTCCATTCACCAATGTAGGATGCACCACAGAATTCTTTGGTGTCACCGAAAATTTCAAGTTTACCACCAGTCATTTCACGACCAGCGTGAGCTGCTACGTTACCGTAAACAGTTACTAATCCGCCAGCCATTTCTGCACCAACGTGAAGGTCTGCATCACCGTTAACAACTACTTCACCAGCACTCATTTTACAACCGATGTATTTTACTCTGTTACAATCTCCGTTTAAAATCATTTTGACTTCAGCTGGAGATTCTGCTTCTCCTTCAACAGTGATGTCAAAGTAATCAGTGATTGGGAATCTGGAGTTTCCTACAGGTACTTTGTACTCTGCAAAGTCTTCTTCAGTCCAAGAGTAAATGTTATCAGTGATTAACTCATCAAATTCTAAAGCAATTGAAGAAGTTTTCTTTTGATCAAAAGTTATAGTTTTCATTAATAAACACTCTCCTTATTTAGCTTCTACGTCCACTCTAGTTGGGTTTGGTACATAGTGGTCGTGTACTTGATAGTTTTCCCATTTGACAGAATAGTATTGGGTAAAGAATGGCATTATACTGTCGATAATTTGTTTTTCTTCTTCTTCGTAACCAATTACGTTGGTCCAAATGGTGTGGCTTTGTTTAGTGGAAACAATGTCACCATCTTTAACAACGATTTGACCATCTTTGATAGTGTAGTAAGCGTTACTGAATGCTTTTTCGACACCTTCAGGGTCTTTGGATGGGTCAAAGTCATTAGGGTTAATGTCATATACAGCGATATCTGCGTTGTAGCCAGGGGTAAGTGCACCTCTGTCTTGGAATCCGTGGATTCTTGCAGGAGCTGCTCTGGAAATAGTAGCTATTTCGTAGAAGTCGTATTCTCTGTCAAGACCAGCTAAGCCAGTTCTTTTGGAAGCCCATTTGTGTACTTCACCATTGTCAATCATAGACATCCTTTTCTCAGCACTCATTAACCAGGAGATGATCTTTGGATATCTGATGAAAGGACCTGCGTTAGGGTGGTCAGTGGTTAAACATACTTGCCATGGGTTTTCAATGTGCAAGAACAATTCAAGACCAATAGCCCATTGTAAGGTACTTACTGGAGTTTTTGGAGAGTAAATACATGGAATGATACCAGCAGCGGTTTCACATTCAATGTCTTTGTTAGCCCATTTTAATCCAGAGATTTTGAACAAGTCGTATTCCATAGGAGCGTCTGCAGTCATTGTAGTGGTTTCGTCGAAAGTTACTTGACCTACGTCACAAGTTACGTATGGGTTCTTGTTAATGAAGTCAGCAACTTCTTCAGCACCGGATGCTGCATCTTTCCAACTGTTACCAGTGTATGAGTGGAACTGTGCGTGAGTACAGTGAATGGTTTGATCTCTTACACCAGCAGATGCTTTAGTAGATTTTGCAATGTCTTTGATAGAGTCTAAAGTTGCAATAGTAGTTGGTACGTTTCCCGGGTGACCTAAATCATTAGGGTGGATGTGTATAGAGTGAGGAAGACCTAATTGTTCGTTAGCTTTTGCTAAAGCTCTTACAACTTCTCTGGAGGTTACGTCAAAGTAAGGTGCTTTGTCATCGTATCCGTGTACGTTCATACCCCAACCCCATGCTTCTGAACCACATGGGTTTACGATTTTTACACCGTATCCTTTAGATACTCTTAACATTGCTGCAATAAATGCTGCTAAGTCATCAATTCTGTTTTCTCTTGCATATTCCATTACGAACCAGTTGTTACCAAATAATGGTAATGGGTTAATATCGATGTTTGGAATAGTGTTAATTTCTTCGTGTGTGTGTTTTGCTTCTAAAGGAGGCATAGCTGCTTCACAAACAGTACCGTATCCCATTCTTGAGTATCTGTATCCAGTGGTAGGACAACTTGGGATGGAGAAACCAGCTTCAGCTCTGGTTACTTTTGTTTTTTGAGCTACTCCTCTTCTTTCGTCTTCTGGTCTGTATAATCTACCTACAACCAATTTTGGTCCTGCAACGTGAGCGTGAGGGTCTACACCAGCAGGCATTACAATTTTATCAGTGACGTCTAATACTTCAGCGTCAGCGGATACATCTTCAACGATTTTACCATCTTTGAAGCAGATATCCATTTTTTCTCCGTTTACTTCATTAGCAGGGTCGTAAACAATACCATTTTTAAGTATATATTCCATTAAAATCACCTTACTTATCTAAGAGACATGCGAGACCTTCATTAGGAACGTATTCATCTGCTACGTTAGGTTCTTCTCTGAGTTTCATTACTCTTTCTTTCAATTCACGTACAATCCATTCGTCATCACGACAGGTTTCAGGTTTGTCGATAGCTTTTTTCATCCAGATAGGAACACCATCCATACGGTAACTGGTACCTCCACATTCTACGGAAATGAAGGATCCAGGAAGTACTACGTCTGCGAGTTCAGTAGATGGTCCCCAGTGAATATCGATTTGGATAACTGGAATGTCAGCTAAGTGTTGGTTTGCTCCGTTAGGGAAGTGAGCACCAGGGTCTGCTGCAATTACCATGAAACAGTCAGGTTCTTTTCTGACTAATAAGTCGATAGTGTTGGTTTCACCCATCATATATCTTCCGTATCCTCTACAGAAGTCTACACCGAATGCCCAACCAGTTTCGTAAGCCATGAAAATGTTGAAACCGTTTACGTTAAAGTGTCCTCTCATTGGAGTAAGACCCCATTTAGAGAATCTGTTTAAGTCTTGTACCATTTTAATAGCAATATCAATGTTTCTTTGTTTGGATAAAGTGTGAGTTAAACCAAGACCGAAGAATAAAACACCGAATTCAGCATTTTTCATTTCTTCAGCTAATTCATAAATGTCTTCTTTAGGAATTCCAGAAATTACATCTTGGTATAATTCTTTTCCTCTTAATACAGCTCTTATAGCGTTGTAGAAACCGTAGTCTCCGTTTTGTTCGAATCCAATCCATTTGTCAGAACATTTTGCAGTGTCTGAGAATTTTGGATCCATGGTAATGACTGTTCTGTCAAATCTTCCTCTTTGTCTGAAGTATCCACGACAGAATACAGCATATCTTGCCATGTGTCTTGGGTGGGAGTTCATTGCGTTACTTCCAGAGTATGCAATAACATCAGCTCTGTTTTGTACTTCTCCTAAAGTTTGGATAGGGTAACCTGCATTTTGTACAGCTTGTAAGGAAGGACCGTGACAAATGGTTGCTTGGTTATCTAATACTGCACCAATATATTCACCTAAAGCTACACCTTCTTTCATAGTTTCGGTAGAAGTTTCAGACCAACCGTAAAATACTGGTCTGATTGAGTTTGCGATGTACTCAGCAGCTTTATCTAAAGCAGTATCCCAATCTACTTCCATGAGTTCTCCGTTTTCATCCCTAATCATTGGAACAATTAATCTTTGGTCCATATCTTCCATGATTTTACTTGCACCAAGTCTGCATGCGTGTCTTACAGCAACTACATGACCATTTTTAACTAAGTAGTCTAAATCGTCACAGTTACAACCACAAAATGCACAGGTACAGTTTTCTACAATGTAATCGTAATCAGTTACAGGTGGTTCATAAGTCATGATCAATCAACTCCTCCCATTTACGTCCTTTGTAAACTGGTAATTCACCTAATGAATCCATTTCTTCAACAGTGTCATCATCAGTTTCATCAACATATTTTTTGTATACCCATCTCATTAAATCTGCCATGAGTAATACTTTTCTGTCTGTTTTTTCAACAGTACATCTAATACCTTTGTAAGTAGGGTCAGAACAGCAGTAAGTATCGTGACTTACAATAGTGTTAGCCCAAGGTCCTTTACAAATGAATACAGTACCTTCGTGAGGTGCATCTCTTGATACTGCACAGTTTACTACTACTTCACCAAAATCTGTTTTTACTAAAACAGTATCCCAGTTGTTTACACCTAATTTTGCCATATCCCTAGGATCCATGTAACAAGTTCCAGAAGCGTTTTTATATTCTTCTTTTAATGTGGAACCTCTTTTCTTACATGCACCTTGGTAAATGTCTGAACCGGTGTTTAACATACATTTAAGAACATCAGTAGTTCCTTCCCCTGTAATTTTTACATCAGGTACAACAGGTTTTTCTAAATAAGTATTAGCATAATGCATATTATTTCCCCCTTATTCTAACCATATAGCGTTTACTGGGCAAAACATTTGACAAGTTCCACATAATTCACATTTATCTGGACTGAAAAGTTTAATAAACCCATTTTCTACCATGATAACTACTTCTTCAGTTTTTGCACCACTACCACCAGCATTTTCTGGACTGATAGCTGCATTAACAGGACAAGCAATTACACAAATTCCGCATCCTAAACAATTATCTTGATTTACTTTAAGTTCCATCAAATCACCTAGTCTTTAATTGCATTTAAAGCATCTGTCCAAGTTGCTGAATTTGTTGGAGTGTGATCAACATCAGTTCTTTTTACAGTAATTGCACCGTTAGGACATGCTTTAGCACATGCTTTACATTTAATACAGTAATCAGGTTGTGCAACAATATGATCTAATCTTGAACCTGGACCAGTTGAAACTGGGAATGCTAATGCATTACATTTACAAATATCTACACAAGCACCACATGCTTGACATTTATCTTGGTCAACTTCAATTGTACCTTCGAATGGTTTTTTAGCTTTTGCTGCATCAGTTGGGCAGACTCCTTCACACCATCCGCAGTAAACACAGAGTTCACTATCAATGACTGAGTTACCTTTAACAACAGCTTTTGAAAGGTCAATATCGTATTCACCGTAGGAACAAATTCTACATAATGCTTTAATAGCGTTAGTAGGACATGCTTTTTTACATACTAAACAGTAAACACATTTGGAAGTGTCAACTTCGATAGATTCTCTACCAGTTTCTTTGTCAACAACAATTGCTTCTGCAGGACATAATTCTTCACAGACACCACAGTAAACACAATCATCATCGTTAATTTCAATTTCACCGGTTACTAAATCAGCACGGTCTGGTAATACTCTGTCAATTGCGATAGCATCACGTGGACAAGCAATTTCACATTTTTTACAATAGATACATTCATCATCGTCAATTTCAGAAAATGCATTGTAGTGAGGATATGCATCAATTTCACAAATTGGTACTCCATCAATGGTTAATACTAATGCGTCAACAGGACATAATCCGCTACACATACCACATAATACACATTTGTCTTCATTAATACTAATTCTTTGAACATCAAATTCGTCACGAATATTTTGTGCGATTTTTTCA
>NZ_JAZTXC010000104.1:0-1905 GCF_045636185.1 Methanobrevibacter sp.
AAAATATGGAAAAAGTAACGATGTGAAAATCATTTTGTCATGATTTATCATTAACATTGTATTTATTTATTTAATCTTATTTAAATATTTCTTTTGAGTTTCAAGAACAAAGCCTTTTTATTATAAGAGTAATATATATATTGTCATAATACAATGGATTAACTTTTTGGCAGATTCTTGTATTATACTATAAATTAATTTATAAGGGGATAAAAAAGAGGTTGAGATTATGAGTTCATCTTTTAAAAGTCCAGTAGATACTGCAAAAGCAATATCTGCAACTGCTGGAGCTAAAAACTCAGCAAATATTGTAAATGTGATTTTACTCTCCTTTTTAGCAGGAGCTTATATCGCATTCGGAGGATTACTAGCTGAAATCGCTAGTGCAGGAATGTTAGCTGCAGGTGCACCTGTAGGTTTAGAAAAATTCGTATTTGGTGCAGTGTTCCCTGTAGGTTTGATTATTGTAGTACTCGCAGGTTCTGAATTATTTACCGGAAACGTAATGTTCATGACCCTCGGTGTATTAGATGGATCAGCATCCGTTGGCGGACTCGCTAAAAACTGGGTATTAAGTTGGTTATTCAACTTTGTTGGTGCATTATTCGTTGCATACGTACTCGCTTTCATGGGCGGTCTTTTCCCAGCTGAATCAGCATTCGCAACTAAAGCAACAGCTGTTGCATCCGCGAAAGTAAAAATGGCGTGGGATGTAGCGTTTATTCGTGCTATTGGTTGTAACTGGTTAGTATGTTTAGCTGTATGGTTAGCTAACGCATCTGATGATATCATCGGTAAAATCGTTGGTATTTGGTTCCCAATTATGGCTTTCGTTACCATTGGATTTGAGCACAGTGTTGCAAACATGTTCTTCATACCATTAGGTATATTCTTAGGTGCTAAAGGCGTAACTTGGTCTACAATGATTATGAACAACTTAATTCCTGTAACTTTAGGAAACATAGTTGGTGGAGCTATTTTCGTAGCTTGTATATACTGGTACACTTATCTTAAAGAATAAGTGTGAAACATTTAAGAAGCATTTTTTGCTTCTTAAAAATTTTTTATTGAGATATAATAAAATTTTGGAGATTATAAAATGGTTGAGATTAAATATGTCCCATCTATTTGCCCATACTGTGGTACCGGTTGTGGTATTAATTTCGTAGTTAAAGACGGCAAAATCATTGGGGTTGAACCTTACAAAAGACACCCTGTAAATGAAGGTAAAGTATGTCCAAAAGGTAACTTCGGATATCAATTCATTAACAGAGAAGACAGATTAACTACTCCATTAATTAAAGAAAATGGAGAATTCAGAGAAGCTTCTTGGGATGAAGCATTAGATTTAGTTGCTAACAAACTCAAAGAAGTATCTGATGAAGATCCAAATAAAGTTGGATTTTATGCATGTGCTCGTTCACCTAACGAAAACATTTACATTACTCAAAAATTAGCAAGAGTAGCTTGTGGTACTCAAAATGTAGACCACTGTGCACGTATTTGTCACGGACCTACTGTAGCTGGTTTAGCAACTACTTTCGGATCCGGTGCTATGACAAACGGTTTCGACAGTATTAAAGAAGCAGATTATATATTCTGTATTGGATCAAACAACATGGAAGCTCACCCATTGTTTGGACGTAAAATGATTCAAGCAAAACAAAACGGTGCTAAATTAGTTGTATTAGACCCAAGATTCACTCCTACTGCTAAAATTGCAGATGAATATGTTCAATTTGAAACTGGTACTGACGTAGCTTTAATGAACGCAATGATTAAAGTTATCATTGACAAAGGATTACAAGATGATGAATTCATTGCAAACAGAACCAAAGGTTACGAAGAAATGAAAGAAGTTGTACAAAAATACGACTTAGATATGGCTTCTGAAATTACTGGTAT
>NZ_JAZTXC010000105.1:0-4721 GCF_045636185.1 Methanobrevibacter sp.
TGAACACGTGCCATTATTTTTCTGTGCAAACCTAAAAGTAAGCTTCCAGCAAGGAATGCAATAATTACATTGATTAAAATATCTGCCATTAAATTCATAATACCACTAATATCCAGTAAACGGTTCTTTCACCCTTTCTTCCTTATCTTCCTCTCTAGGTTTAGCCATTGTAAGCAAGCCTAATGATAAAACCCAAAGAGGGATACCAATAATAGCCACCAAATAAACAATCCAATCCTGGAAGTTTATGACTAAGCAAGCCAGAATAGCTATTGTTGATATAATCAATAATACAATACATAAACTTTTTTGATTAACCATACTCTCACTACCACAATACCAATAATAATATTTCAACAGCCCTTACAATAATAAACAAAGAACTTAAGTGAATAATTACAATAAATGGAGAACCCGGTGTTCTAAACATCTCTGCCTTACTTGCGAAAAATGGTGCTACACCACTTTCACCCAATATACCTAGCAACATTAGAACTGCACCAAATACAACCATTGGAGTTGCCGGCATCTGTGACAGTACAGCAAGACTTAAGGTTCCAGTTGATGCTAGAATAATGGCTGCTCCACCAAATAACGGTAAACTACACATCATGGCAATCAAACCATATTGGTAAGCGGAGTTTAAAACACTGGTTTGTTTAACCGCTGAAACAATACCGATATTTAAAATACCGATTAACGCCATGAACAATGTAAAGTTAAATAAATCTCCAGTTAACATTGCTCCAGCCGAAGCAATACCACAAATAACTGATAAAAATCTTCTTTGTTTAAATTCCTTTTTACCCACTTTAACATTAGTATTTGAAAGTTTCATTAATGTAGCTTCCACCTGTGTTTCAGTTTTACTGATTGAAATTAACAGCGTAAATACTAAAAGCACGATAAACAAGAACAGACTAAGTGGCGTAACATATAATACGATATCTCCAAGAGGTATAGTACCTAATAAATTTCCTCCAAGCGTAATAAAATCCATCTTACCACTACTCCTTATCAATGTCCTCTCTCATAAGCAGTCCAATTAAACCAACTTTTGAAGCTACTTTTAATAATAAACCACAAGATACAATAAATAAGCTAAGTACCCACAAACTAGGAGCTACAAAGAATAAAACGAAACCAATAATCCATAAACACCATGAAATACCAGAAACACCAGCAATACCATCGAAAGTTGCTACAGGAAGTCCTCTTGCTTTTTTAGATAAGACATATAAAACAATTCCTCCACCAGCAACAGCACCACCAGTAAATCCGGTCAAGAATATTCCATAAGCAATCAATACCAAAGCTATGAAATTAGGTGCAGTAGTCATAATTTCCATATCCAAAGCAAATGGCTGAGGGAACAAGGAAGTCGATTTAGTTAAATTAGCCCTCGGATTTGCTTCGATTTTATGCATTTCTCTTGAAAGCAATATTTCAGAAATAGCTAAAGTTTCAGCCAGTTCAACTACCAAACCAGGCAATATTAATGCTTCTGCCAAATCAGTACCAACTGCAGAAACTACAATAATCATTGCAAGACCTATCAAATCAGTCAATATGAGAATATGAATATCCCTACGATTTAATGCAATAGCCATTGATCCAATAAAACCTACGATTAAAGCACCGTAAATGGCAGGCAAATACATTGAAACAAACTCAGTAGGAACATGGGAAGGTATAAATACCATTAATTATCCCTCCTTAACTGTTTGGCTCTAGCTTTTTCATCATTAATTTTTATTTCACGAGCAACATTAGCTGAATCATTTGCTGCTTTTTTAAGGTCTTTTTCTATGTCTTTTCTATCCATCGTATAATTAATCGCCAACCATGAAGCAATAATAAATGCCATCATCAATATTGAAGATTCTAAAATGGTATCGAAACCTCTTGTATAATACAATACTTCATCTATAAGTCCACCAGGAGAGGAATAAATCGAAGTACCGAAATAAGGTGATATTGAAGATACCCATTCAGCTAACGGAGACATATAACCTGTAATCATACCTAATTCTTTAGAATTTTCAGGGAATTGTGCCTTAATAATTCCAGGTTCTTTTAATATTACTCCACCTCTATCATAAGGAGCAATTGGAAGACCATCATCAATTTGAACTTGAGGAGCAGGTCTTGTATATATTTGATCATCATTCAAAGCCATAGGAACAAATAAACCCAAAATCAAGATAATTCCAAGACAAAATGCAAACAAGCGAGGAACTGTTTTTGGGTCAGCCAGTTTATTCCAGATTTTACCTATTTTCATACATCTGCCCCCATTTCTTCTAAACGAATGATAGCTCTAAATAAGATTAAAGTAATAACAACAGTTGTTGCAACTAACGTTAATAAAGCTAAAACATGATTATAAGACAATAATATTAAGCAAACACCAATAGATGCTATTTCAGTATTGAATGTTCTGACAATAGGGTCTTTTACTCCAGGACCCCATGCAGTAGCTAAACTGCCGACAATAGCTAAAATGATACCAAAATAGAAAAACAATTGAACACTAATCATGTATCTCACCACTTTCTACTTTTTTAGCTCTGATTTCCTTAATTTTCACGATAGCCATTAAAAATACTATTGTTGATAAAGGACCGGACAATGCAACGAATAAAGCAACATCCAAATATTTAAACAATACAACAGTTAATAAAAATCCGGCATCAAGTATAGAAAACATGATAACCTTGTCTAAAGGTTTTTTAAGCAAAATGATACCTAAAGCACCAATAATCATTAATGCAATTGCAATTATAGATACTACAAATTCCATACTATCCCCTCAATCCAAAAGTATTTCCTCATCTAATTTTTTTAAGGTGTATGCAATTGCATTTGCACTAATTGTAGAACAAATAAAGAATGCTGCTGCAACAATAAGAGCAAACGGAGTATTTATTATAAGGGCTATTAATGCAGATACTCCAAATCCAATGACATTTAAATACAATAGTCTTTCTGCCCTGTTTTTAGTAATCAATGCTCTTAGAGATACAAATATTAAAATTACACCAATAATTTCCACATACATAAATATCACTCTTTAGCATGTCTATTAAATTTTTCAGCTATCTTACCAAGAATGATAGATGCTCTAACTTGATCAATACCTTGGATAGTCAATATTGCAATAACCATACCTACAATAAACATTTCCGGAGTTAATCCAACAAATGAAAAGATAAAAATAAGCAATGTTGCAGTTAATGACCCAGTAGTTCCAGCATAACCCGGATCAGCACACAACCTATTTCCAATAAATATTAGAAATGCTGCAATAATACCTCCAGGAATGCCTAAAACCAAATATCCAATGGATGCCATTAATGTACCGGCAGATGCATCCGGAGAACATAAAATGTTTCCTTGGAAAAATCCACCAGCAATATCTCCTTTTCTTTCTTTAACAGATTCACCAATAATTCTGGCTCCTTTAACACCAGGCTGTTCAGGAAGTCCGAAATAAGTATCAACAATTACAAAATTTAACCAGCATATAATTGCTGCAAGTATTACACCCACTATTTCATTCATCTATATCCCCCTCCTCTGCTGGAGATGGAAATATATAACCAAATAAATATTTCACAAACAATCCAGAACAAATACCAATAATAAATGCAAGTAGGAGTCCATTAAATGCAAATGTGTAATTTAAAACCAAAAATAATGACAAAATACCAATTGCAATAATTGGAGTTGGATAAATCGCACTAACATCAAATGAATACCTATCAGACGGCATTAACGGAACCCTCAATATTAACGCAACAATAATAGATACAATAATAGCTACCAAATAGGCTAAAATCATATCAAAATAACCGATTGTTATGTTAGCAAGGCCGTAAACATTAGCAATAGCCATTGAGTTTACGGCAAGATGAACTACATCAAACATATTAAGACTCCCTCTATTATAATATATTAATTTATAATCAAAAAAATATATAAATGTTATGACTTAAAAATTATAAATAAAACATTAAATCTTATCAAATTAACAAAATAAAATATATAATTAATTTATAAAATATTAAAAGAAGATACTAATAATTAAATTTATTTTTACTAAATTTAATAATTCAAATCAGTTAATTAAGGAATAATAATGAATAAAATGTCTATGAAAAAAGTGGAAAATTAGTATTAAAATTTTCAAAAAAATATATTTAGTGGAATCCGCATCCACTGCAGGTTTCACATTTTTCCTCTTCCAAAGGATTATACTGCTTATCCTCCTGCAAAGTAGAAGAAATGAAATATTGATCCAATTCATTTTTATTTTTTAAAACAGGAGAAAGGCCTTTGAACTCACACCTAATATCACCAGTTCCACCAATATCAACAAGAATTGGTTCACCCATTTTAAATCTTTTAAAATATCCTTCAACTTCATCTTTCAATTCACCAGGAACTCTGAAATTAAAAGATAAAATATTATTTTCTTTCATTTTTAAACCAACATATTTTTGGTCTATCTCATAATTTAATCCTAATTGTTTTTTGAATATAACATTATTACCTATATCAGAAGTTGACATAAACATATCCCTCAAAATATTTTAGTTACATAAAGTTAGTTTTTTCTGATATATATACGTTTATTATTATGAACTAATTAGATAAATAATAATCTTCAAAATTATTTTAATTATAAATAAATATTAAAGATAATAATATAACCATTT
>NZ_JAZTXC010000106.1:0-16932 GCF_045636185.1 Methanobrevibacter sp.
TTATTATATAAACATTTCGGTTTTTAATATTTTTGAGTAGATAATTTAATTAATTAATAACTATATAATTATTATTACAATAAAATAATGAAGTGATAAAATGGCTTGGGATGACACAGCTAGTAAAATATGGATAGATGGAAACATGGTAGATTGGAAAGACGCAAACATTCATGTACTTTCTCATGTTGTCCATTATGGTACAAGTGTTTTTGAAGGTATTCGTGCATACAAAAACGATAATGGTGTTGCAGTATTCCGTTTAAAAGAACATGTACAACGTTTATTCGACTCTGCAAAAATTTACAAAATTGATATTCCATATACTCAGGAGGAAGTTGAAGAAGCAATTTTAGAAACCGTTCGCGTAAATGACTTAGATGGTTGTTACATCCGCCCTATTGTATTTAGAGGATATGGGGAACTTGGTGTAAATCCTTTAAATTGTCCTGTTAATGTAGTTATTGCTGCTTGGGAATGGGGATCATATTTAGGAGAAGAAGGAATGGCAAATGGTGTAGATATTGGTGTTTCCTCATGGAGAAAACCTGCTCCTGACACTTTTCCTGCTTTAGCAAAATGTGGTGCAAACTATATGAACTCTCAATTAGCTAAACTTGAAGCTATTGAACATGGTTATGATGAAGCTATTATGCTTGATTATGCAGGTTATGTTTCCGAAGGAAGTGGAGAAAACATATTTTTAGTAGAAGATGGTACATTACACACTCCATCACTCAATTCTTCAAATTTAAGAGGCATTACACGCGATTCAATTATTAAAGTCGCTAAAGATTTAGATTATGAAGTTATTGAAGAAACTATTACTCGTGAAAGATTATACTTGGCTGATGAAGTATTTTTCACTGGAACTGCTGCTGAAGTAACTCCAATAAGATCAATTGATGGTAAAACTATTGGAATTGGTAAAAGAGGTCCAGTAGCAGAAAAAATACAATCTACTTTCTTTGATATTGTTGAAGGTAAAATCGAAGATAAATTTGGCTGGTTGGATTATATTTAAGGTGTGTAGTAAATGGATATTATTCAGGGAATTATTATTGGTATTGTTCAGGGATTAACTGAATTTTTACCTGTTAGTAGTTCTGCACACTTAATCTTTATTCAGAATATTTTGGGTGTTGAAAGCTCTCTTGCTTTCGATACTTTTCTTCATTTGGGAAGTTTACTGGCGGTATTAATTTATTTCCGTGCAGATATCATTAAGATGATTGAAGCTTGGCTTTTAAGTATTGGTGACCTTTTCCAACATAGATTTAAGGAAGGATTTTACTCAGACCCTTATAAAAGACTTTCATGGTATGTTATTATAGCTACCATTCCTGTAGGTATTGCAGGGGTATTATTTGAAAGTCATGTTGATGCATTATTTGCCGGTGCATTATATGTTCCTGCATTCTTTTTGTTTGTAACGGGTACAATTTTGTACTTATCTCAAAGAATTGCTACTGGTAGAATTGACATGTCTCATATGGGATGGTTTCAAGCATTATTTATGGGATTGGGTCAAGCCTGTGCAATCATGCCGGGATTATCCAGGTCTGGTACAACCATTGCAGCAGGTCTTGTAATGGGTCTTGATAAGGAATTTGCAGCTAAATTTAGTTTTATATTATCAATTCCTGCTATCTTTGGAGCATTTGTCCTTCAATTAAAAGATATTGGCTTATCAATGACTGGTGACGGTGCTGCTATTATTTTAGGATTTATTGCAGCTTTCATTTCAGGGTATTTTGCTATTAAATGGTTGATTGATTTAATTCAAAATAAAAATCTTGATATTTTCTCATACTACTGCTGGATTGTTGGTATTGTAGTATTTATGGGATCTATTGTCCATGTATTTTAAAAATAATATAATGTAGCTTTTTTAGCTACATGTCTTTTCTATTTTTTTTCTTAATTTTTCTAAAGGAACACCGCGTGATAAAGCAGTAAACATAGCTCCTCCTGCTCCTGCTCCTTCTTTTACAAACCCATCAAGATAATTTTTTAGTCCGTCATGGTCGGATTCTTCAAATTTAGGGTCGACGGAATGAAGTGTAATGTCATCATCGATTTGTTTTAAAAGCCCAATTAAATCGGCAGTTTCATCACCTACAACATAAACTGTTGTTGCAAGATTAATTCTTGAAAAATCAAAATTAGGCTTGATTGATTTCACGACAGCACAGGCAGCAGCCATTTGAGTTCCCCCGGCTAATATTAATGGAATTTGTCCATCAACACCTAATACAAAACCAGTTATTGCAGCTAATGTAGGGTCTCCTACAGCACCAATGGCCTGAAGGCCGTCAATGTCGTCAGTTTCAGGATTCAAACCTGCATTTTCCAATCCTTCATCAACTATTTTGGTTTTCATGTCATGAGGATTATGTGGCATACTGCCGCTTACTTTTTCATTTGCATCATATCCTAATGCTCTTAGAACTCCCAGTGCAGTTGTTGTTCCTGCAGCAATACTTTCTCCAATTATTAACATTGGATGACGTCTTGCAAGTTCAGCACCTAATTCACGGGCATTTTCATAGATTTCCAATGGGTTTAAAACACCTTTTCCTGTTCTGATGTCTCTTCCATATTCACTTCCGAGTTTCATGCATTCAATATGAGGCTTAATCTTACATCCTGCATCTGCAATAATGAATGGGATATCAGCTATTTCCAGCGATGCTTTTGTAAGCATTGCAGGTGTTGGAGCTGCAGCTTTACCAACAACGGTTTGAGGTATTTCTTCCATACATTCTACATGGCCCAATACCATTAATTCGGAGTCTGCAGCAGGGGTATATTCGGTTAATTCGGGTGATGCACCAGCACCTGATAGTCCCGGTATTAATGATGTTTCTGTAGTCCCAATAGTACAAATGAAAACTGGATCAATTACTTCTCCTAAATATTCCATTAATTCAGTTGATCCATAAGTCGTAATTCCTTCAATCATAATTTTTCCTCTATCTTTTCTAATAATTCTATAACTTTTTTGTTCTGATTGATAATCTTTTGATTTTGTAAAAATATTCTATTAAGGTAATCAGCAGTTGTTTTTTCCGGTTTGCGATTGAATGTTTTACCGTCTCTTGATCTTGGAGGGATGTTGTCAAGCAGTTCATTTCTGGTCGGAGCTTCTTTTGGCCTTGCAGGAATCATTCCCTTACTTTTTGAACCGTCTTCTCCCATTTCTTCAACATAACTGTGTGAAACTTCTTTTTTTCCTTTTTCTTCTAAAAGTTCCATCAGACGATTATCTACTGCTTCTTCACCTACAAGCATTTCCTGTTCAACTTCATGATATAATCTCTTTTGAATGTTGTATGCATCATAAATAGGAATGCCTCTTTTTTGAGTTTCTTCTTTAAATGCATCATTAATGTGAATATCTCCAGTCAGCTTGTTAACTCTTTTTTCCTCAATAGTGTTAGTATTATAAAATCCCATGTTATATGAATATGTTTTCATTAATTAAATATTTTTTTTACAAGTTGCTTGAATTTTCTTGTTCTTATTTTAATTATATTATAAGGCAGGAATTGGAATAATTTTAATAATGAAAATCTTGAATATTGATGGTTTAACATTAGTACACAAAAAATATGACTTTTGATTATTAAGTTTAATTATTATAAAATTTTTATATATGTTTACTAAAATATAGTAATATGGGATTTCTTTCAGGTTCTAATTTAAAATTCTATTCTAAGTTCAGTTCAAAGGATTTATTGGTTTTAGTTATTGCAGCTTTAATTCAATTTGCAACGTCATTTATTGGAAGCATGATTCAGGTTGCATTGCCTTTAATGTCTAATGATTTGCATTTAACTATTGAATTTGCAAATTGGATTTCTATTTCTTATATGGTTGCTTTAATTGCAGTTTCCATTCCTTTATCAAGAGTTATTTCCCAGTATGGTGTCAAGAAATTTACCATTGTTGGTGTAATTATATTGAGTATTGGATTACTGATGTCTGCTGTGACTCCGGATATTCATTTCCTTCTTTTTTCAAGAATCATTCAGGGGATTTCTGTTGCAATACTGCTTATTAGTATTTATATGTTTGTTGTTAATCAGATATCTGAAGATAATGTCGGCAGTGCGTTGGGTATTGTAGGATCAATGGGTTATATTGGAATGACTTCTGCGCCAACGATTTCAGGATTTATTGTCTATTATTTGTCCTGGAGATTGTTGTTTGTTCTTTTGGGTTTAGTATTTGTCATTCTTTTGGTACTGTTGTCTCGACTTGACGGTGACTGGAAAAGTGAGTCAAGACCAATTAATGTAAGAGGTTCCTTTTTCTATGTTCTATTAATGGTTTTATTTGTTGTGGGTTTAACTAATATTACAAGGCCATTTGGTGTGGTTTTTTTAATTTTAAGCTTTATTTCATTCTTTATATTTGTTAAAGTTGAAATTCACAATTCAAATACGATTTTTAACTTAAATCTTTTTAAAAATTTTAAATATGTGGTAGGTAATTACGCTGCTTTTGTAACGTATTTCATCACTTTCATTTCAACATATATTCTTAATTTTCATTTACAATATGTTTTCGGATTCGATTCAAGAATTGCAGGTATAATATTGCTTTCCACTCCTATTGTCATGGTTTTAATTTCTCCTATCGGTGGAAGATTGGCCGATAGATATGATAATAGGGTTTTGGCAGGATTTGCAATGTCGATATTATTAATTGTAATGTTTTCACTATGTTTCATTGATTTATTGTCCTTATCTCTGTTGATAGTGGTTATGATTGTTCAGGGTTTGGGACATGGTTTATTCTCGCCGCCGAATAATAAATATGTTCTTACATTGGTAGATAATGATGATTTGGGTGATGCTTCGTCTATGTTGACATCTAGTAAAGAAATAGGTAAAACGGTTAGTTTAGCCACATATAATGTAATCTGTCTTGTGTTAATAGGAAATCAGGCGATTAGTGGTGATACTGTACCTGAGTTAATTATATCATCTCATATTATCATGGGCATAGCTACAGTTTTAACATTATCTGCAGCAATATTGCTGTTCTACTCAAAATTTCACTACGATGATTAACTAATCTTAGGGGTCTGTTAATTCGGCGAAAAAATATTAAGAATTTTGGTGACAAATTTTTTCATTAAATATTTCATTAACTTTTAAATATCTTCTTAATCTAAATTAATATTGAGTTGATAAATTTGATATGTTTGGGAATTGAAGGAACTGCAGAAAAGACTGGTGTAGGTATTGTCAATAGTGAGGGTGAGATACTGGCCATGGCCGGTAGTCAGTTATATCCTGAAAAAGGAGGTATTCATCCAAGAATTGCTGCAGAACACCATGCAGAATGGATTCCTAAACTCATCCCTCAAGCTATTGAAGAAGCGGGAATCAGTTATTCAGATTTGGATTTAATCTCTTTTTCACAGGGTCCGGGCTTAGGGCCGGCTTTAAGGATTGTTGCGACATCAGCAAGGTCTCTTGCATTATCTTTAAATAAGCCTATCATAGGTGTAAATCACTGTATTGGTCATGTTGAGGTAGGTAAACTTGATACTGGTGCTGTCAATCCGGTTTCATTATATGTCAGTGGAGGAAACAGCCAAGTCATTGCATATGAAAGTGGCCGCTATAGGATTTTTGGCGAAACTTTGGATATTGCAATTGGAAACTGTCTTGATCAGTTTGGTCGTGAAACTGGGTTAGGCCATCCTGGAGGGCCTGTTATAGAGAAATTGGCTAAAAATGGAAATTATATTGATTTACCTTATGTTGTTAAAGGAATGGACTTTTCATTTTCAGGATTGTTGTCTGCTGCTTTAAGGCAACACCAAAAAGGATTTGACATAGAAGATATTTGTTTTTCACTTCAGGAAACAGCTTTTGCAATGCTTGTAGAGGTAACAGAACGTGCCCTTTCACATACTCAAAAGGATGAAGTGATGTTATGTGGTGGTGTTTCAGCCAATTCAAGATTGCGTGAAATGCTTAAAACAATGTCTGAAGAGCATGGCGCTAAATTCTATATGCCTGAAATGAAATTATGTGGAGATAATGGAGTCATGATCGCATGGCTGGGCTTGCTGATGTGTGAGGAATTTGGGCCGATGGATTTGGCAGATACTGAAATTATACAAAGGTTTAGGACTGATGAGGTAGACATCCCTTGGATAGATAATACTAAAAGCTATTTGAAATTATCTGATGATTTGATAGCTAAAGGGGCTGAATCCAATATAATAAAAAGTTCATATATGGGCCAAAATGCTGTTATGAAGGCAAGAATTCCTAAAAGCTATAGAATTCCTGAAATTGACAATAAAATCAGGAAGTCAAGATGCAAGCTTGAGGCCAAATTATTGTCAGATGCTAAGCGTGTCGGAGTCAGAACTCCAATATTATATGATGTGGATTTGTCTGAAAAATCAATATTGATGGAAAAAATTGATGGTGTAATGCTTAAAGAAGCAATTAATGAAGATTTAGCTTTTAAAGTTGGTTGTGAAATATCCAAATTGCATTCTGCAGATATTATTCATGGCGATATCACATCTTCCAATATCATGCTTTTGAATGATGAGTTGATATTTTTGGACTTTGGGTTAGGTCGTTACTCAGATTTGGATGAAGATAAAGCGGTCGATTTGCTTGTTTTGAAAAAGTCCCTTCAAAGTATAGATTATGAAAAGGCTGTTAGCTATTTTGATTCTGTTTTGAAAGGTTATGGTAATTTAAAGGTTATTGATAAGATTGTGGAGATTGAAAAGCGTGGCCGATATACCCATTAAACTTTTTTTTAATTTGTCGATAATTATATAAAAAATTGCATTCAAAAGTATTTTTATGATAACATTTATAACTGGTAACGAACATAAAGTTATAGAAGCAGAGAATATTTTCAAAGATTATGACATTAAACTTGAGCATATTGACTTAGGTTACATGGAACCTCAGGGAACTCTTGAGGAAGTGGCCATGTTTGGTGCAAAATATGCTAGTCATAAGCTAAATAGACCTGTGATTGTTGAAGATGCTGGTTTATTCATTAAAGCTTTAAATTATTTTCCGGGAACATATTCACATTATGTTCAAGATACATTAGGAAATCAAGGAGTTTTAAAGCTTTTAAATAATATCCCTGACCGTTATGCCGAATTCAGGTCAGTTATTGGGTATTGTGCCCCCAATTCTGAGCCCAAGACTTTTTTAGGCAAGGTTGAAGGAGAAATATCAGTTGAAGAAAGAGGAGATTTAGGATTTGCTTTTGATCCTATATTTTATGTGCCTAGTCTTGATAAGACATTTGGTGAATTGACAACTGAAGAAAAAAACCAATTTTCACATAGAAAAAATTCATTAAAAAAATTTATCGAGTGGTATTCTACTCAAGATTAAGATATTATAATTAGGTGTTATTATGGCAAGACCAGAATGGGTAACTTATACTAACGAAGAAATTGAAGAGATGATATTACAGTTTAACAGAGAAGGTAAAAGTACTTCTGAAATTGGTATTATTTTAAGAGACCAATATGGAATTCCTAAAGTTAAAGATGTAACTGGTGAAAGAATCACCGAAATCTTAAAAAGAAACAATCAAGCTGGTGAATATCCAGAAGATTTAATGAACTTAATTAAAAGAGCAGTTAACATTAGAGAACACTTGGATGATAATCCAAAAGATTTACACTCTAAAAGAGGTTTAACTATCATTGAATCAAGAATCAGAAAATTAGCTTCCTATTATGTAGATGAAGGCGAATTACCAGAAGGTTGGAGATATAATCCAGAAGAAGCAGCACTCCTTGTTAAATAGGGCTAGTGAAGCTAGTAAAATGCTCAAAGAGCATATTAATAATGATGAAGTTATTCGTATAATTTCACATAATGATGCTGATGGTATATCAGCGGCAGCCGTAATAGCGAATGCTTTAAAAGAAGAGAATGCTCAATTTCACACTACTATAGTGCCTAGATTAAAAGAGGATGTTATAAATCAGCTCAGACATGAGCAACATGATTTATTCATCTTTTCTGATATGGGCAGTTCTTTTGTTAAAGAGCTAAATACTTTTAAAAGTGATGTTATTATAGCTGATCACCATCAAGTGGATGGAACAGAATCCGAAAGCAATTTGGTTCATGTCAATCCACACCTCTTTGAAATTGATGGTAGTAAAGATTTGTCTGGAGCAGGTTCTGCATATTTGTGCGTTCGTGATTTAGATAAAAAGCATTTTGCTTACTTTGCACTTGTTGGTGCATTTGGTGATATGCAGGGTCAGGATGGATTTACTGGTGTTAATAAGTTAATTTTAGATGATGCAAAAGAAAGTAACTTGGAGATTAATGAAGATTTAAAGATTGTATCAAAAGCATCAGAACCATTATTCAAATCCCTTGCCTATACTTTCACGCCTCCGTTGCCAGGAATTAGTGGTGATTTGGAAGGTGCAACTGCTTTTTTAGAAAAAATAGGCTTATCTTATGGTATTAAATTCACAGATTTAGCTGATGAAGAAAAAGATGTCCTAACTGCCGAACTAATAAAAATAAATCCTGATATTTTTGGGGACTGTTATTTGGTTCCACAGGAAATTCCAATGTTGAGGGATATAGAAGAATATGCTTACATTCTCGATGCCTGCGGTAAAAACAAGAAATTCGGCTTAGGGTTAAGTATTGCTTTAGGTGAGCGAGAAAAGGCATTGTCCTCTGCAACAGATTTGCAACGTAAATATCGTGACCAAATTGTCAAAGGTCTCGAATGGGTTAAAAGAGAAGGTGCTGTTCAATTAAATTCATCACAATATTTATATAGTGAAGATAAAGTTCTGAAGTCTGTAATGGGTACTATTGCAAGTATCGGATTGTCAGTTGAATTAATTGACTCTTCAAAACCTGTACTTGGTCTATCAAGACTTCACAATGATATTAAAATATCTGGAAGGACAACCAGGGACATGGTAGATAAGGGTGTTGATTTAGGAAAAGCTTTACGTGATAGCTCAAACAATTTTGGCGGAACTGGAGGGGGCCATGATATTGCGGCCGGAGCTATGATACCATATGAAAGTAAAGACAATTTCTTACATTTATTTGATGAAATGATTGAATATCAATTAGATAATGATTAATATGTTTTTAACAAAAAAAGAAGAACAAATGTGTGATGGTGAATTTGGTGAAACCATCCGTAAGAGTATGGATATTTTAGTTGCTTTAGGTGACATTTATGGGGCTTCTAAATTGGTTGACATTACTTCAGCACAGGTATCTGGAGTTTCATATAAAACCATAGGTCAAGCAGGTCTAGAATATTTGGAAGACTTGGCTAGTGAAGAATTTGAATATTCAGGAATTAATGCTTCACTCAATCCACCAGGAACTGATTTGGATAATTGGGAAGCTTTAGGATTTCCAAAAGAATTTTCAATCAAGCAAAATCAGATTGTAGACGCTTATGGAAAACTTGGAATTTCCAAAACATGTACATGTACTCCTTATTTGGTTGGTAATGTTCCTAGATTCAGAGATCATGTATCATGGTCTGAATCATCAGCTGTGGCTTATGTCAATTCTGTTATCGGCGCCCGTACAAATCGTGAAGGAGGTCCTGCAGCTCTTGCAGCAGCTATTGTTGGAAAGACTCCTCTCTATGGATTCCATTTGGAACAAAATCGTAGAGCAAACTTGATTGTCAATGTCAGCACTGAATTGTTAGGAGCTGACTGGGGAGCATTAGGTTATATTGTTGGAAAAACAGTTGGTGGGGGAGTTCCTTACTTTAATGTTAAAAATACTCCAAACAACAATGATTTAAAAACTTTAGGTGCAGCTTTAGCATCATCTGGTTCTGTGGCATTATACCATATGGAAAATGTAACTCCTGAATGGGATAAAGCAGATAAGGAAGAAGTTGAAGATTACATGTTTGTTGGTGATAAAGATATTTTAGAAACCCGCCAAAAATTAACAACAACAGACCGTGAAGCAGATTTAATTTGTTTGGGATGTCCTCATGCTTCTTTAGAAGAAATTAAAAATGTTGCAAACATTGTAAACGGAAAAACTATTAAAAACAAATTATGGATTTGTACTTCTGTGTCCGTTAAAGCAACAGCTGACAGAATGGGATATACTAAAATAATTGAAGCTGCAGGCGGAAATGTAGTATGTGACACCTGTATGGTTGTAGCTCCAATCGAAGATATGGGCTTTGAAGTTATTGGTGTTAATTCAGCCAAAGCGGCCAATTACGTTCCGTCAATGTGCGGACTTGATGTAGTTTATGATGATGTGGAAAAACTTATTCATTTTGAATAGTTTTTCTAATTTTTTCATAGTTTATTAGTTAAAATATATTTTTTTTAATGAAAATATATACAATAGATTTTTTACAATATATTTTTTAATTCTATATTCTTCGTTTTATTTTCATTTAATGCTTTTTTACATGATTATTTTATTAATGAATTTATCATGTGTATATTTCGGTTTAATTTTGAATTTTCATACCAATATTGATGGTTTGTAAATTATTTTTGAACTTTTTAAATTTAAAAATTTTCCATGTTTATAAATTTTATTGTATAACATTTATTTTATCAAATAATTTTTTCTAATCTTTCAATTTGTTTATTTTTTATATCATATTATTATTATTTGTTTACTAATGTTGTATTTTATAAATTTTTGTTTAATTTAATTATTATTTTCTGAAATGATTTTAATTTTGTCCTTTATTTTCAAAAAGTAAAACATATATATTCGTTTTAACTTAATTAAATCTCAGTATAATTGTTTTCACAATTTATGGGATATTATACAATAGAAAAAAGAGGTTATAAAAATGAATATAAAGCAGATAGTTATTTTCTTTTGCTTGTGCATGGTGTTTATTTCAGCACTATCACTAGCATGTGCAACGGATGATTTTGGAGATACGACGGTTTCTATATCTGGTGATGAAACACCAATTCAAGCATCAGATACGCAGGATAGTGTCCTGGCAGCGAGTTCAGGATCATTTACCGAGCTGGATAATCAAATTCAGTCCACGTCGTCGAACGGAACGATTAGATTAGATAAAAATTATACATACACCAGTGGTGACAGTATCGGTGGTATTGTAATTAGTAAAGACATTACTATTGATGGTGATGGTCACACTATTGACGGTGCAAATTCAGCATCAATATTCAGCATTACAAATAATGCACATGTAGTGTTAAAAAATATTGTATTTATCAATGCTAGGGGTACAAATGGTTCAGCTATCAGTCTGACTTCTGGTGATAATGTTGAAGTTATCAATTCCCAATTTATTAACAATTCTGCTTTAAATGGTGGTGCAATATATATTGCATCTGATAATCCCTCTTTTATAACCTTAACTTCAACTATTGTAGGCTCAACATTCATTGATAATAATGCTGTAAATGGTGGAGCAATTTATGTAAGCGGTCCTTTAACAAACATTTCCTCATCTATTTTTAAATACAACAAAGCTACAAATGATGGTGGATCCATGTATTTAGATTCGGGAGCTCGATTCGATGGCAATATATTCGAGCATGAATCTGCAGGTAATGATGGTGGAGCGATTTATCTGAATAGTAATCTTGATTCCTCTTTAATAAATCCGGACCTTGTTTCTAAGTTAGGTCTATTCAATAATATAATGTCCTACTGTAATGCAGGTAATGATGGTGGTGCCGGTTTCTTTAATGCAACTCATGGTGCTATTAGGAATTTAACATTTAATAGTAATATAGCTAATCGTAATGGTGGTGCTATAGTATGGTTATGTTCCAATAGTAGTATAGTTGATACTACAGTATTTAACAATACTGCTATTAATGGAGATGGTGGTGGTATATATCTATATCCTCCTAAATTATCATCTGTATTTGATGCTGCTGTAGTTATAATGTATTCTAATTTTATACAAAATACTGCAGGTAATGATGGTGGTGCTTTATACTGTGGTGGTTTATTTAGTGTTATACTCAACTCTACATTTGTACATGATAAAGCATATGATGGTGCAGGTATATACTTAGATGTTGGTGCTGCTATTAACTATTGTACATTCAATATGGAAAATGCTACAAATGATGGTGGTGCTATATATCTTCGTGCAAGTAATACCAATATTTCTGGTCTTAGTCCATATATGATGAAGTTACTTATTGATAATGTTGGTGTAAGACATTCTGTAATTACTAATTGTATTGCCGGTCATGATGGTGGTGCTGGTTATGTATATGGTAATCATGGTGTAGTACAGAATCTTACAATGATTAACAATACTGCTGGTAATGATGGTGGTGCTGGTTATGTTGTTGGAAACTACGGACAGTTATTCGATAGTCTTTTCATTAATAACACTGCTGCCAATGATGGAGGAGCATTGTTATGGGAAGGAGTAAACGGTACTATCAACAATATTACTGTTGTTAATAATAAGGCCACCAACAATGGTGGGGGAATAGCATTGGATGCTGCTTCTTCACAGGGAACTATTTCCATTACCAATTCTTCATTTGCATCAAACACTGCAGATTATGGTGGTGCAATTTATTGTGCTAACATGTTTACAAACATATTAAATTCCAATTTTGCTAATGATAAGGCCGATTATGGTGGAGGTATCTATCTGGATTATGGTGCATATATTCATAATTCTACTCTCTTCAATGAAAGTGCAATATATGATGGTGGAGGTATATATCTTAACTCCTCAAACACCGAATTGGATCCAGTTATTTTACAACAGCTATTGCTTGACAATAAAGTTGGGGTAATTGACTCATTTATTCTCAACTGTAGTGCCGGCCGTGATGGTGGTGCCGGTTATGTATATGGTGACTATGGTGTTGTAAATAATTTAACCATGATTAATAACGTTGCTGGCCGTGGTGGTGGTGCTGGTTATGTATATGGTGATTATGGCCGTTTGTACAATTCAACCATGATTAATAACAGGGCAGGTGACGATGGTGGTGCATTGTTCTGGCAGGGTAATGGTGGTACTGTATACAATTTAACCTGTAAAGTTAACTTTGCTGGTGATGCCGGAGGATCAATATTAATTTTTGGATCTGATTTGTCTTTCACAGACTGTAATTTTACTTTATCAAATGCTACAAACTATGGTGGAGCAATTTATATTTTTGGAGATAATGTTTTAATTAATAATTCTTTATTCGATAAATGTATAGCTAATAATATTGACGGTGGTGCTATTTACGCTGCAGGTTCAAACACAACTATTTCAAAATGTAATTTCACAATGAATAGAGTTAATATTCCTAATGAAGGTCGTGGTGGATCTATTAATGTGCAAGGTAATGGTACTAAGATTTTAGACTCTAATTTCGATAAATGTACTGCTTATGAAGGTGGTGTTGTCTACATTAATGGTACTAATGCTGTTCTCGATAATTTATCATGTATTTACAGTTTTGCTGCTAATGGTGGAGCATTTTATGTAAACGGTAACAATGCGATTATTTCCAATACTGTGGTTTCATATAATAATGCTACTGATTATGGTGGTGCTATTTATGTTGCTGGTGACTTTGCTTTAATTAATAATTCTAACTTTTTAAGATGTATTGTTTATCAGTATGATGGTGGTGCTATTTATGTTTCTGGTTTGAATGCCACAATTTTAAATTCAAACTTCGAGGAAAATAGGGTTGTTGGTACTAAAGCCCGTGGTGGATCCATGTTTATTCAAGGTGACTATTTAGACCTTGAAGGATGTACTTTTACAAGATGTACTGCTTATGAAGGAGGAGTTATTTATATTGATGGTTCTAATGCTAGAATTGAAGAAGCTTCAAACACTTTCAGTTTTGCTGAGTCTGGTAGTGCAATTTATGTTGCAGGTAACAATGTAACTATTTGCCGCTTTAATTCTTCATTTGCTAACGCTACCAAAGGTGGGTCTATTTATGTTGAAGGTGATGATGCTAATGTATTTGATTCTAATTTCATGATTTTCCTTGCTTCCGATAAAGGTGGTGCAATATATGTGGAAGGAGATCGTGTATCCATTTCTGATGCTACATTCAGATTAGGTTCTGCTAATAATGGTGCTGCTATTTATATTGAAGGTGCTAATGCTTTGATTAACTCTTCCAGTTTTTCCAATATTGGTGCTAATGCTTCTGAAACTAGTTTCAATTATTCTACTTCTGGTGGTGCTATATTTGTTGCTGGTGATGATACGGTAATTTCTTATTCTAATTTCACCCATACCAATGCAGGTAATGGGGGTGCAATTTATGTTGCAGGTAAAGGTACTGAAATTAGTCATAATTCTTTCTTCGAGCTTAATGCAGCTAATGGTGCTGCTATTTATGTAGAAGGACATAATACTAGCATCTATGATTCTTCATTCATGAGAAATATTGTTGCTTATGATGGTGGATCTATTTATTTAGGTGGTTCTAACGCTACTATTACTGGTTCTACATTTGGTTTTGCTAATGCTACTCGTGGTGGTGCTATATTTATTAAAGGTAATGAATCTTTAATTGATGCTATATTCCATCATTGTTTCGCTATTAGTAGTGGTCTTAATTCATCTGCTGGTGGAGCTATTTATATTTCAGGTAATGATAATGAAGTCAGGAATTCCGATTTTAATATTGTTCAGGCTATTGGTGGTAATGGTGGAGCAATATATGCGGGGGGTTCTAATAATTTAATTAATAATATCAGCACAGAAATTTCTATTGCTATTAGAAATGGGCCTGGTAAACGTGGTTACGGTGGAGCTATTTACGTTGAAGGAGATGGAGTTGATATTCTTGATTCTAGATTTTTAACATTTTCTGCTACCGATAATGGTGGAGCAATATATGTAGAAGGTGAAGACCTTAATATTGAAGGTTGTAGGTTCCAATATGGTTCTGCTACTGATGGTGGTGCTATTTACATTGAAGGTTCCAATACTACAGTTGCTCGTTCTAATTTCCTTAATCTTGGTGCTGTCAAAGGTGATTTTAATTACACTACATCAGGTGGTGCAATTTATGTTGCAGGTAATGATACTTCAATTATTAGGAATTACTTCTCCCACAATAATGCAGGTAAAGGTGGTTCTATTTATGTAGCTGGTGAAAATACTGAAATTTCTGGGGTTGTGTTCACTGAAGTTAATGCTGCTGATGGTGCGGCTGTTTACGTGGAAGGAAATGATACCAATATTGTTTCTTCCATATTTAATAGGACTATTTCTACTGGTGATGGTGGAGCTGTTTATTTAGGTGGTTCTAATGCTACTATTTCAGATTCTACTTTTAGTTTTGTTAATGCTACTAATTATGGTGGTGCTATTTACATTGAAGGTGACGATTCTACTATATTCAACTCAAGCTTTTTACTTGCCCACTCACTTTTAGGTGGGGCTATTTATGTTTATGGTGATGGAGCAGTTGTAGATGATTCAACCTTTAATTATTGTATGGCTAATGGTACATATGAAGGTGAAACTGCTGGTGCCGGTGGTTCTATTTATATTGAGGGTGAAGACGCTACAGTATCAGATTCCAGCTTTGCATTCTCATCAACTACAAACTATGGTGGTGCGATTTATGTAAATGGTGCTAATGCAAATATTGCTAGAACTTCTTATGCAAATTGTAGTACTACAGCATTTAACGGTGGTGCTATCTTTGTTAAAGGTGTAAATGCCACTATTTCCGATTCAAACTTCACAAGGAATAGAGTTAATGTTTCTAACTTTGCTCATGGTGGATCTATTGATATTCAGGGTGATGATACTAATATTTATGGTTGTTATTTCGATTTCTGTACTGCTTATGATGGTGCGGTTATTTATATAGATGGTAATAATGCTGTTATTGATGATTCCATATTTACTCACAGTTCTGCTATTAATAATGGTGGTGCGATTTATGTAAATGGTGCTAATGCTACTATTTCTAATTCCACTTTGAATTTCAATAATGCTACTAATAATGGTGGTGCGATTTATGTAGAGGGGGCTAATGCTCATATTGATGGTGATTTATTCGACAGATGTTCTGCTGATATGTTAGATGGTGGTGCTATTTATGTAAATGGTGCTAATGCTACTGTTTCTAACTCTAATTTCACAATGAATAGGGTTAATGTTGCGAATTTTGCCCGTGGTGGATCTATCTATATTGCAGGTAATGATTCTAAAGTACTTAATGCATCATTTACTTTATGTATAGCATATGATGGTGCAGCACTCTATCTTGAAGGAGATAACGGTATTATTGATGGATCTACCTTCATGTATTCTTCAGCTATTAATAATGGTGGGGCTCTTTATCTTGCAGGTAATAATGCTACAATTTCAAACTCCCTTTTAACATATAACAATGCTACAATGAATGGTGGTTCTATGTATGTTGCAGGTAATAATACTAATATTATTGGATCTACATTCAATAGATGTTCTGCTGATATGTTAGATGGTGGTGCGATTTATGTAGCGGGTTTAAACACTACTATTTCTGATTCCCACTTTTTTAGAAACTCAGCTAATGGTACTGATGCTCATGGAGGGTCTATTACTATTCAGGGAAATGGTACTAAAGTTTTAAACACAGATTTTGATATGTGTATAGCTTATGAAGGTGGTGCGATTTATGTAAATGGTGCTGATGCAAAGATTGATAATTCCACATTTACTCACTGTACTGCTGTGATTAATGGTGGTGCTATTTATCTTGCAGGAGATAATGCAATTATTTCAAACTCTAATTTGGAGTACAACAATGCTTCAGATTATGGTGGATCAATTTATATTGATGGGGACAATACTCAAATTATTGGTGATAACTTTGATAAATGTTCAGCCATTAATTATTATGGTGGTGCTCTCCATGTTGCTGGTTTAAATACCACTATTTCC
>NZ_JAZTXC010000107.1:0-8219 GCF_045636185.1 Methanobrevibacter sp.
AAAAAAAAAGTTAACTCAAAAAAACTAAAAATAGTAAATTTTTTTTAAAAGAATTATTATATATTATAAATGTAATGTTATTTATTTAGCATTACTATAGGTCTATGTGGAAAAATTAATATAAATCTAAAATTAGGAGACTTTTATAAAACATGGTGTTATAATGGTTGTTTCATTAATTTTAACACTGTGTTTAATGGGGGTTGTTTCAGCTAACGAAAATATGACCGTTAACTATGATGATACCCAAATACAAATAGTAGAAGAAAATATTCCAATTGAATCAATTGAAATTAATGACATAGAAGATTATTCTTCAGACATTAATGAAAAAATTGACGATAATCAAGGTTATAATACCCATATCGAAAATTCAAATGCTTTAAATGATCAAATGGATTTACCTATAAACTTCGAATATGTTGAAATTAATGACATGAACACCGAAAACATGTTTAATAATAAAATAAGTTCTTCTAATGGATATGTAACTTATAATGAAAATCTTTTGAGTTTACCTTTAATTGAATCAGATTTAAACAACGATTCTATTATGGTTAAAAACGAAGAAAATAGAAACATACTATTTTCTGGTGATGCTGGTCTAAATACCGCTAATCTTTGGAATAAATCTACCTGGATTAATGGACTTTCAAGCAATGAATCAGATAATGCTTTAATTAAAAGACCACATATAACTGGATTTATAAGTAATCAAACATTTTATAATAATTATCCACAACAAGATTTACCTCTTGAATATGCCATAATAGGTGTTTCAAGAGACATTGATGATGCATTTATTTGGAATAAATCAGATGAAAACGCGTTAATCATTGTTGATATGGTAAATGAATCTACGGATAACATTCTAGATTTAAACCTTAATGAAGAGTTAAATCCATCATACCAAATTGGTGTTGATGCAAGTTTAAAAGCTCTAGATTATTTCAAAAGACAAGGTATTAACATTCAAAAAGGTTACCCATATCTATATGTTTTAACATCCGCAAGTTATGTTAAAATCAATGAAACAAGTACTGATGAAGCCATAAATTGAATTTCTGATGTGCTTGGATTGGAAATAAATAAAAATATATTTCCTATACATTATTCATTATGGAAGGATTTAGTATTTTATTATTTATGGATAGACAGCGCTAATCCTGATAATATGGTGTCATATGGACTAATATATGATGTTACATTATCTGAAGTAATAGAATCCAATGAAATAAAAATGCAAGGAGATTATATCATATATTGTATAATTTCACATGATAATGAATATTCTCCTTCAGGAAAAGGTTATTTCAATAGCGGAAATTTAATTATTAATAGCTTTACAAATGCAATGAATAATATGACAAACACCAATAAAACAAATAAAACATCCAATGTTACCGGTACAAATCAAGGGGGCGGTAATATGGGTGAAATTGTCAGAAATTCCGTTGCCTTTAAAGGCAATATTAATAATTTGTTTTATGTTATTGGAGCAATAATTCTTATTTCATTATTATTTGGTGTTGTTCATTCAAAACGCAACTAGAGAATATTTTGCATCAATTGTGAAATATTCTTTTATTTTTTTTAAATTTTATATAGCTAAAACAATAAATTATTATTTGATTTAAATGAATAAGAATTTTGCACGATTTTTAATTACAAACTTTATAACTTCTCTCATCATAGCATATGTGGCTTGCTTTATATTAGCAACCATAGGGCTTAAGGATGTTTTATTCATAGGCAACCTATTCGGAATATATTATTTAGTAATATATGGATTGAATGCTGCTGTTGAAAACGGTTATATTGAAAATAATTACAAAAGAAGCATCTTTGCACTTGTTTATGTCCTATTATTTGATATAATTTTTATTGCTTTAATGCCATTACTGTTTGGCTATAATCTCTTTTTACCTGCAGATTACATAGCTTTCGTTTTAAATGGATTTGAATTTAATTTAATTCTAAATTCATTCTTTTACATGATTATCTTTACTATAATCATATTAATCTTTAATTATAATCTATCCAAATCAGAAGCTAGAATCTAGCATTTTCATGCTTTAAAAGAAATAATTTTCTATCAATACCCCCAGCATAGCCTGTCAATGCTCCATCCGATCCAATTACCCTATGGCATGGAATAATGATGGAAATCGGATTGTGTCCAACGGCGCCTCCAACAGCCTGAGCAGACATCTTTTCAATTCCTCGATTTTCAGCAATTTTAGATGCAATGTCTTTATAGCTAGCAGTTTGCCCATAAGGAATCTCGCAAAGTAATTTCCATACCTCCAGCCTAAAATTACTGCCCTGAGGTCTCAGACTTAATTCGTCGATTGGTGGCTTTTCACCACCAAAATAGCTATCCAACCATTTTTTGGTTTTAATCAGTATTCTATCTTCTTTTTCAATTAAATTTTGAGAAATATTGGACAAATAATACTTCTGTCCTTCAAACCATGCCCCTAT
Organism: Methanobrevibacter sp.; assembly: GCF_045636185.1. Classification (GTDB taxonomy): domain Archaea; phylum Methanobacteriota; class Methanobacteria; order Methanobacteriales; family Methanobacteriaceae; genus Methanocatella. Next base: position 2,485 of record NZ_JAZTXC010000107.1, read on the forward strand.
TAACATATTATTCTTGGAAGCAAGTAAAATATCCCCCAATGGTGATTTATAGTATGTTGTATTAATCATTTTAAAAAATAAGAGAAAGATGGCTTAATAACCATCTACTAAAACTTTTAACTCGCCAGTTACAATATCGATTATGAGACCATGTACCGGTACATCAGGAATCAATGGGTGGTTTTTGATTTTTTCTACAACGTCGATAACGTTTTGCTCTTCGGATTCAAATCCACCAATCCATTGTGCCAAATCATATTTAGCTATGTCTTCTTCTTTAATTCCTCTAGCAATCATTTTTTCTTTTAAAGCTTCAGCATCAGCCCCTGCCATACCACATTCAGTATGACCAACGACCATTACCTCTTCAGCTCCAAGATTGTATAATGCGGCACCAATTGATCTGATAGCATCTTCACCAACAATTGAATTACCTGCATTTCTGACTATCTTGGCATCTCCTCTTTTTAAACCTAATGCCGGTTCGAAAAAGTCAATTAATCGACAGTCCATACAAGTTAAAATAGCTAATTTTTTAGCTGCATGGTGAGACATTTCTGTGCCTTCAAAGTTTTCAACAAATTCCTTATTATCCTTTAAAACATTCTCCAAAATTGTCATTTTAATCTCCCCTGGCCATTGCGGTAAGACCAGTTCTTGAAATCTTTTTGATTCCATAGTTATTTAATAAAGATATAAATGCATTAATTTTTTCTACATCGCCAGTTATTTCAATCATTAATGTTTCTTCAGATACATCAACAATATTTGCTCTGAAAATACTAACATTTTGAATTATTTCGGCTCTTGCCTTTTCATTAGGAACATTGACTTTAACAAGGCATAATTCCCTTTTGACTGCATTATTAGTAATATCTTTAATCTTGATAACATCAACCAATTTATTTAGCTGCTTTGTAACTTGTTCCAATATTTTTTCATCGGCTTTTACAGTAATGACCATTCTTGCTAGACCATCGGTTTCTGATTTGCCAACCGTAATGCCTTCAATATTAAAATCTCTTCTTGTGAATAATCCTGCTACCTTCTGTAAAACTCCAGGCCTATTTTCTACAAGCGTGCTTATAACATGATAATTTTCTTCCATTTAAATCACATCTTTTTCAAGTTTGTATTCGCCAATCATTTCATTGATACCTGCTCCCGGAGGTAACATCGGAAGCGCCTCTTCAGAATCTATGACAACATCTATCAATATAGCTTCATTATCCTTAATTGCACTTTTTAACGCTTCTTTAGTTTCACCTGGCTTTTCAACTTTTAGAGCATTGATGCCAAAGCTTTCAGCTAATTTAACAAAGTCTGGACTATCTTTAAACTCTGTTTCGGAATGTCTTCCATCATACAATAAACTTTGCCATTGATAAACCATCCCCAAAGTTCTATTTTCAAGCACGACTGCGATTACAGGCAAATCATAATCATAAACAGTTGCCAATTCCTGACAAACCATTAAAAATCCACCATCACCATTAAGGGATACAACAGGGTCTTCCGGACATGCAACTTTAGCACCAATAGCTGAAGGGAAACCGAATCCCATAGTTCCAAGCCCCCCTGAAGAGATGAATTTACGTGGTTTTTGAGTGTCATAAAAATGAGCCGCCCACATTTGATTTTGACCGACATCAGTTGTCAGTATGGAATCAGCAGTTAAAACTTCACTAATTTCCTTGATTACAGATTGAGGTTTAAGCGGAACATCATCGTATGTGACCCTCGGCATCAAATCAACTTTTCTCTGTTTAATTATATCTGTCCAGGCATTGACATCATTAGATGCAGCATAACCTTTAAACAGTTTATTTAATGATATTAAAATATTTTTAGCATCCCCCACAATTGGTAAATCCACTTCTACATTTTTACCTATTTCAGCAGGGTCAATGTCAATGTGAATAACCTTACTACCTGGAACAAAACTGTCCAATCTGCCAGTAGTTCTATCTGAAAATCTGATACCTATGGCTATTAACAAATCGCACTCATTGACTGAATCATTGGAAACCTTTCTTCCATGCATTCCAAGCATCCCCAATGCCAGTTCATCTCTTTCATTAATTGCTCCCTTACCTAAAAGTGAAGTCATGACAGGAGCATTTATTAAATGTACAAATTCATTAAATTCATCACAGGCATCAGCCAAAATGACACCAGCACCGGCAAGCACCAATGGTCTTTTAGCTTGTTTAATTAATTCATAAGCTTTTTTAATTTGTCTTGGATTTCCTTTCAATGTTGGATTGTAACCCGGAGTTTTAATTAAATCATCATCAAAACTTGTAAGTTCACCCTCTTGCACTTCTTTAGGAACATCAATCAATACAGGTCCAGGTCTTCCACAAGTAGCTAAATCAAAACTAGTTTTTATTATGGAAGGTATCAAATTAGGATCTTTCGGTTGAAAACTATGCTTGACAATAGGCATAGTGATACCTATAATATCTGCTTCCTGAAATGCATCATTTCCTATTAAATGAGTTGGAACTTGTCCTGTTATAGCTACAATAGGAGAAGAATCCATAAAAGAAGTAGCAATACCAGTGACCAAGTTAGTTGCACCTGGCCCAGAAGTTGCCAAGCACACTCCCACCTTACCTGAAGCTCTTGCAAATCCGTCAGCTGCATGAGCTGCTGCTTGTTCGTGCCTAACTAGGATATGGTTGATATCTGCATCATATAACATATCATAGAATGGTATGGTTTGTCCTCCAGGATAACCGAATATTGTTTCTACTCCCATTTTTTTAAGGGATTCAATTATTGCTTCTCCGCCTCTCATTTCTAAAACCTTTATTAAATCTTTTATTATAATCTAATTTTTGTGTGGTAGAATATATATAATTAGTCATTAGTGAAAATTAAAATTTAAAAAAATTAATATAGTTAAAAATTGAAATAAATTAAACACAAATAACTAACTTTGATAATCATGAAATATTCAAAAATATTATGCCATAGAATACCTGAAAGAAGCTTTCATTATAAAAATCACCAGTTTCCAGTTTGTGCAAGGTGTACCGGGTTTTATACAGGTTTAATAGTATTTTTAATATATAATTACTTTTATCCAGTTAATTATACCTTAAGTTTATTCATAGCATCAATAATATTGCTTATTCCAGCAGGAGTTGATGGATTTACTCAATTATTGAAGTGGAGAGAAAGCAATAATAATCTAAGATTTGTTACCGGATTCATTGGTGGAATAGGTTTGATTATTTTTATGAAAATAGCTGTAAAAATCTTTTTTAATTTAGTAGGTGCATATTTATGAGTTTTTGTCCGGAATGTGGTGAAGAAAATCCCGAAGGAAGTAAATTCTGTAGAAAATGTGGTATTAACTTAGTTCATGAGACACCTGAAACTGAGCCTAAAAAAGAAACAACGGCTAAAAAGGTTACAGTCGAAGACAGCAGAGGTCCGATTAATCCAAGACCTGCCAATACATCAAATACCAGCAATAATTCAAATGATGATAACGACCGTTGGTGCTGGTGCTGTGTTTGTATAGTCTTTTTATTTATAGTATTTGCCATTCTCGGCCATTAATCCTTTAAATAATGATAAAGGACAGCTTTTTGCGCATGAAGCCTATTTTCCGCTTGATCATAAACGATTGATTGATTACCATCAATGACTTCAGCTGAAACTTCCTGGTCTCTAACTGCAGGTAGGCAATGCATAAAAATAGCACCATCATTAGCAATATCCATTAATTTCTGATTAACCTGGTAAGGTGAAAGATCTTTTTCCCTTTGTGCTTTTTCAGCTTCATCACCCATACTTACCCATACATCAGTATAAACAATGTCAACATTATCCAGTGCAACATTAATATCGTCAGAAACAGTTATTTTAGTATTATTTTCATTTGCATATTCATTGGCTATTTTTAAGATATCTTCACATGGTTCATAACCTTTAGGACAAGCTACAGACATGTCCATACCTAAAAGAGGAGCAATCAATAAAAGGGAATTACATACATTGTTTCCGTCACCAACAAAACAAATTTTTTTATTTTCAAATGAACCAAAATGCTCTTTTACTGTTAACATATCAGCCAATGCTTGGCAAGGGTGTTCTAAATTAGTCAATCCGCTAATAACAGGCACTTTAGAATATTTGGCTAATTCAACTACATCCTGATGTTCAATAGCCCTAATCATTATTCCATCAACAAAACGACTTAATACTTTAGCCGTGTCTGAAATAGGTTCTCCTCTGCCCATTTGTAAGTCATTAGATGATAAGAATATTCCTCTTCCACCTAATTGATACATTCCAACGTCAAATGAAACTCTAGTACGTGTTGAGGACTTTTGGAAAATCATGGCTAAAGTTTTACCTTCCAAAGGCTTATCTTCTACTTCGCCTGCTTTAATTTTAATAGCTAAATCAATAATATATGAGACTTCCTCTTTAATATCACAAATAGATAATAGACTATCCATATAATCCCCTCTAATAAAATAAAATATTTGTTATTTATATATATTAAATATTATGTTTTCATTCCAAAGTTAATACAATATGTTATTTGAAAAAAAATTCGATGAAAAAAAAGAAAAACTATTTTACAGGAGTAAAATAGTTTATATATTTTAATCCAATTCATTAATGGATGTTCCTTTTGTTTCAGGGAATACCCAAATCCAAAGACCAACCAATATTGCAAATATTGAAGCTATAGCAATTCCGTAACTCAAATCAAAGTATGTGGCAACAAGAGTTATTGTTATAGGTGTGAGGAATTGCGCCCCACGTGCAAGATTGAATACTGTACCAACACCCGTATTTCTGATTTTTGTCGGGAATAGTTCTGAGAATAGTGAACCAAATCCACCAAAGAATCCTGTTCCAAATCCGGTTAAAAACATACATACGAATATTAAATCATGAACTGCAGCAATCTGATTCCAGCAGATCGTAATCATGGCTATACTTATGCCCATAATAAAACTGTAAATGGTAAATGCAGGACGTCTTCCAAGCTTATCGGCCACATAACCGAAAGTGGTATAACCTGTAAAATCACCGCATTGAATTAATACAATTCCAAATGTTGTGCCTACAGCTGCCAATCCTCTTTCTTGTGCAAGGTAGGTTGGAAGCCAGGAATAGGTATACCAATATGCTGACATACCGAATCCACATAATATCAAACACATAAGGAATATTTTTCTATATTCTTTTGAAAATAATTCTTTAAATTCCTGGAGGGGATGTTTGTTTTTAAATTGGTCTTTATTTTGAAGCCAGACATCGGATTCCTTAAGATGTCTCCTAATGTGGATGACACTAAGTGCAGGAAGGACTGAAACTAAAAATGTCAATCTCCAGCCAATGATTGGACATACTAATCCTCCCACTATTGCAGCTAAAATTACACCAATTGGCGCTCCAGATTGCATAAAAGCTCCGAATTTTGCTCTTAATTTGGTAGGAAATGTTTCATTAATGTAAATCTGACCGGTAGCCCATTCTCCACCAACACCTAAACCTGTTATAAATCTAAATATTACTAATGAATAAAAAGACCATGAAAATGCAGATAACATAGTGCCTATGGAATATATGATTATTGTGCATTGCAATACTTTCTTACGACCATATTTATCGCCCAATGCTCCAAAAACAATACCTCCTAAACCAGTAGCAAATAATGATATCCCCAGACACAAAGAGAGCATTTCAGCGGAAAAATGAAG
>NZ_JAZTXC010000108.1:0-3192 GCF_045636185.1 Methanobrevibacter sp.
ATTAGTGTTGATATAAACACTGATAATAATATAAATAAAAGGATTATTTTTCGTCTCATATTATTTAAGGCAGGTTCTATTTATTAACTTTTTATCCTTAATCGTGGGCAGAACCGCATTATTCCCATGATTGAAGATTTATATTAAGGGGATTTCTATAAATTGCCAGATATACGATAGTGATCCCTCAACAATATCGGTATTGAATGAATTTCCGTTTTTTGAGTTGGAAGATTTCAACCAGATAAAATACTGCGGATTAAGAACATCATTTCTTCCTCTCACCACATATCCGCTTGGGTCGGTAAATCTCAACGGGTTGTTGAAGCAGTAGGAATAACGGTTGTAGGATTGGGAGTATTCTGACATAGCAGTTGTTGTTTAGATTTTTTTAATGTAATTTTATGGTTATTATCGAACTTTATTATGATTTCATCTTTTCTTTTTTTGTAAATATATTTTTCTTTTGATTTGTTTTTATGACGACTACCTTTTAGAATGGGTTTTAAATACATGCTTTTGGGTATTATGACATATCGTGTTCCAAATACAACATCAATACATTGTTCTGTATAGAAGAAATCATTAACTTCTGATTCTATGAAAAAAGTAATAGGCTCATTATTGACTATAGAACTGCGATGAATACGTAAAACCGTATCGTTTTTTGATGAAAAATACAGACTATCATTGTACCAAATACGAAAACTATCAAGTTTTCTACAATAGATGCTATCATCGGTCGAAGATGCCCCCATTGCATAATTGCGGTATTTTTCATACAAGGAAAATTCTATATAATCTTTATCGCATTCTTCCGTCACAACATCAGCATTGTTGCCAATTAACATATTTTCATATAATACAATCTCCTTATTCTTCATAGAAAACACGCCTTTGTAATAACGGGTAGAATCAAAATAATTTATACTTATGGTATCATTAATGACAAATATAGCACCGTTATTTTTTTTATCCACATATAAACCATTGGGTTTTGATTGCGAAAATAATGAATGTATCGTGAGTAAGGATATTATCAAACATACGTATTTCATAATTATTTAGATTTTAAATTAAACTCTATAAATTGCATGGATTCTATATATTTCGGAAGTATAAAATTATCGATAGAAGTTTTATGATCATATAACAGTCTTTTAGAAGATGATGCTGCAACTTATTATCTTAATAATATCATTGCGTAATTATACAGTCAAGTTTCATGGGTGATTTGCCAATCATTTCATCCCAATGGTTTTGTATATATTCCTCTAATTTTAATATACTAAATTCACATTCGCACAAGCCATCTTCCCATTCATTGGTGTTCCTTTCAATGCATAAATCTGCTTTTATAACATACACATCGCTATCCTTTAACGCAAAAAGCATATTATAATTGAAATTAAATTGAAAAACATCATTTTCAAGTAATATTGTCGGATAAGTAAAAATACAATCCACAATACTATCATTATACAGTTTCCCAATATAGTCAACATAGTTTTTTACAGATGTTTTTAATATCTTATTAAACGACCGAGAGTATTCACCGCTATATATATGCTCTGTGTCATAAATTACAAGTTGGCTGGCGACATAGTTCGTTTGTTTATTATTACATTCTTCCGTATTGATCATGTCATTTATAAAATCTTTTGACAAGTAATAGTTTTTGTCATCGATTTTCATTTTTGATTTTAAAAAATCTTCTGATGGGTAGAACCAGAATATTGGATATATCATCAATCTATCGGATATATCATTATAATAATCATTATCTCGTAGTGTTTTTTTCAATTCATTTATGTTATTTATATCTTTTGTAGAGTTGACAAAATAATCATATAACTTAAACGACAAAGATTGACAGTTTAAATCACTTATCGTAAAACACGTGAGAATAATTATAACTATAGTACTATTTTTCACCATATAAAATCATATATAATACGTTATCAAAACTATTTATATTTTTAATGTCCGATGTTCCATCGTTAGCAAAATTACCAAAATCATCGTACGAATATATCAAATCTTGAAAAATATTGTTCAAACATTTCTTTCTGCCAGCTATTGATTTATTTTCTTATACAGATAAAAAATATCATCTTTCACATAATAGAGCCATTCTGGAAAATCTGCGACAGGGAAGAAACCGTAATGTTTAAGTTTAACCTTCTTAAAAATACCCGTATTGATAAATCCAAATGGAATTTTACTATCGTAGAAAACGAAGACATCATGTTTTTTATATTTTAAATAAGCAATCTTAGGTTCCGTATGATAAACATTTCCAATCTTATAATCTATTTCATATACAAATGTAAAGTCGTAAAATATATTGTCATCAACTTCCTTTGTAATAACTGCTAAAGATATATTCTCAGAATAATCCATGCGTTTTTCAAATTGACTAATACAATCCGACAAAATAGAATCCAACTGTGGACTGCTTATTGTAAGAGTCAGAAAATCAACATTGGAATATTTTTCATAATCCTGTGAATATCCGGCAAGGTGTGCAGCTATCAGCAATACTAAAAAAATAATTCTTAAATTCATGGTTTTATTAACGTAAGTTCGATATAAAATAATTTACTAAAAATGAATAATATAACGATATTTTTAGTATATTTGTGATGGAGGTGTTGATTTCCATCCCTCACATGATCCATAAATATTATTACAATAATTCAGAGTCCAACCGGTATATACAGATGTTTTTGTCGTTAATGATATTTTTATCCAATTTGATTTATTATCAAATTCTATAATATTGGCGACATAACCACCACGATTACTCGACATATCATCTTCAGATATTTCGGTGTATGAATTTACCATATTAGGTTCTGGAAATAAGTATATGCTATTTGATGACATCAGCCAGCACCAAACAAAACAATATTCTTTATCAATCCAACCAGTTGTATTTATGTTGTTTTCATCAATAATACGTACTTTGAATCTATCTTTTTTACAATCAATTATCTGAAGAGAATAATAATTTTCCTTTAAGGTGTCCTGATACAAAGATGAAGATGCGATACTGTCATCTGAATTTTGATATAATGGAATATATTCATTCATGTTATAGACAAAACAATAGTTGTTGTTTTGGGCGTACGACACGCTCAAACATGATACAAACAAACTCAATATTACAAAAATATTTTTCATTTCATG
>NZ_JAZTXC010000109.1:0-71563 GCF_045636185.1 Methanobrevibacter sp.
CGGACCGGAAGTAATCATCAATCCAGAAGGAGAGTAATCTAAAACGGTTTTATAATCAGTGTCATATGTGAATAAAATAACACCAATATCTCTTTCTAAAAATGAGTTAATAATATTTCTTTTAACACCACAATCAATTAACGCTACTTTTTTATCAGCATCTTCATTGAAAACTTTAATTTCTTTTGTTGAAACCAAAGGTACAACATCTTTATCTTCAATGCTTGGTTGTGATTTAGCCATTTCAACTAATTTGTCATCATCAATATCTTCAGTTGTAATAGCTGCTTTAAGAGATCCTCTTTCACGAATCTTTAAAGTTAAATCCCTTGTATCAATTCCACTGATACCTGGAGTTTTAAATTCTTTTAAGAATTCATCTAAAGTTTTTTGAGGTCCGAAGTTAGACAATTCACGACAAACTTCACGACAAACAAAACCTTCAACCTGAATTTTATCAGATTGATACCATTTTTCACTTACCCCATGATTACCCTCTAAAGGGTAAGTGGACATTAATATTTCTCCTTTAAAAGACGGATCAGTTAAAGATTCAGTATAACCACCCATACCTGTTGAGAAAACGAGTTCGCCCAATTTAGTAGCTTCATAACCAAATCCTTCTCCTTTAATAACAGTTCCATCTTCCAATGCCAATTTAGCTATTTTTACCATTGAATCACCATTTATAACAAAACATAAAATTATTATATGTATATTAATATCTTTTACAATATTATTAAAAGTTTGTTTTTCTGTGGATTTGAAAAAAAGGAAAAAAATAAAAAAAAGATTAGCAGATATTTTAGAAAAAAACTAGAAGAATGAAAAATGAATTTAATTAAAAAACAATGATTAATCTATCTTTTAACTTTCAAACTAAAATCCAAGCTTCTTGAAGAATGGGTTAAACCCCCAATTGAGATAATATCAACGCCCAAATCAACATAATCCATAATATTTTCAGAATTAATTCCACCTGAAATTTCAATTAAGGAATTTTGACGAATATTTCTTTTTTCAAGTTCGGCTAAAACCTCCTTAACCTTTGAAGCATCCATATTATCCAGCATCACGATATCAGCTTTATTTTCAACACACAATACTGCATCTTCAAGTGTTTCCACTTCTATTTCTATTTTTTTAGAAAAGCTTACATTTTTTTGTGCTTTTTTAAGAGCTTCAAGAGGAGATCCGACGACTGAAATATGATTATCCTTAATTAGAACCATATCATCCAAACTAAATCTGTGAGTATCAGCCCCACCAATTTGTAAAGCCAATTTATCAAATTTACCGATAGCAGGTTGAGTTTTACGGGTGCCCGCAATTATAACTTTTCCGTCAACCAATTTTACATAATCATTTGCTGCAGTGGCCACACCGCTCATCCTCATTAATAAATTAAGAGCAGTTCTCTCAACCAGCAATACATCTCGGGCATTGCCTTGAAGGGACATCAATAAATCCCCTTTTTTTATTTCATTTCCATCATTTAAATGGAATAAAACCTTAATATCCTTTGATTCAAATAATTCTTTAGCTACATTGATACCTGCTAAAATACCTTCATCTTTAGAAATAATATATGCACATACTTCTTCATTTTTATCAATAACACTATTTGAGGTTATATCACCAAATCCCTCATCTTCTTCAAGCATATATTCTAGTATTTTATTCACAAAATCACCTAAAAATTTAATATATCATATAGAATATATATTTTAATACAATATAAAAATAAGTGATTAGATTATGGAAATTACATTTTTAGGAACCTCATCTGCAGTTCATTCAAGTTCAAGAAGCCATCCTGCAATTGTATTAAAAGCATTTGGTGAAACTATATTATTTGATTGTGGTGAAGGAACACAAAGACAACTAATATATGGGAAAATAAGCCCTATGAAAATCTCAAAGATTTTTATTACGCATTATCATGGAGATCATATATTGGGCATTCCCGGACTTTTACAGTCAATGAATTTTAGAGGCCGTGAAACCGAATTAACCATATATGGACCAAAAGGCCTAGATAATTTGCGCAATGCAATATCCAACTTGGGTTCCAACTTGGGTTTTCCTAATTTTGATTTCCCACTGGAATGGGTTGAAATTGATAGCGGAACAATTATTGAAAATGAAGAATATATAATTAAAGCTCAGAGAGTTAAACATAATACATTAGCTTTAGCCTATTCTGTTGAAGAGATTAAAAAACCAAGATTTTTACGTGAAAAAGCCATTGAATTGGGAGTTCCAGTAGGTCCCGATTTTGGAAAGCTTCATAAAGGAATACCTGTTGAAGTTAACGGCAAAACCATAAATCCGGAACAAGTTTTAGGACCTCCCCGAAAGGGTCATAAAATAACATATTCCGGAGACACTATGCCCTGTGAAGAAATGATTGAATTTGCACGAGATTCAAGTATTTTAATTCATGAAGCGACATATAAAGCTGAAGACAAAGATAAAGCAGAATCACATGGTCATTCAACTTCAAAAGATGCTGCAGAAATTGCACTTTATTCCAACTCAGAAAAATTAATATTGACCCACATCAGTACCAGATACACTGATGTCAGTGATTTACTGGCCCAAGCACGAGAAATTTTTGAAAATACTGAACTTGCTGAAGATTTAATGAAAAAGGAGATATAAAATGGAAATTCCTCATAATATGATTTGGACATTAGCTACTATACTAGCCATTATTATCATAACAACATTGGCGGGCAGATTAATCACAAAAGGATTAAATCGCATGGAACGCTTCAAAGAGAATATTCCTGGAATATATCTTATTCGAGACATTATTGTATTCATTATTTATTTTATAGCATTAGTGAGCATATTTGAATTATTTGGAATTAATTTATATGGTACACTATTGAGTTTGGGTATTGTTGGTATTGCAGTGAGCCTTGCTGCAAAAGATTTGATTTCCAATTTATTATCTGGAATAACATTGATACTGGGCAGAAGTATCAAAGTTGGAGACACAATTCAAATGAATAGAAGAAAGGGAGTGATTAAATCAATAAATTTAAGAACAACGACCATTATAGATGACACCGGCATTCAAAGCATCATTCCCAATTCAACATTAACAAATAATTTATTTACATTATTTAAACCTCCTGAAAAATACCGTATTGACATTTTGGCAGGTTTACCACTCAATATTGATCTTGATGAATTTAATTCATACATTTTAGAAAAAATAAACCAATTAGATGGTGTCTTAGATACACCTAAGGCAAGAATTTATGCAAAGAACATAACTTTTGAAGAAACAAATGTTAAAATATCATTTTGGATAAAAGACATAAATAATAAAGATGATTATAAATTAATTATTACTAACGAGGTAAGAAAATTTACTAAATAGGTGAAAATATGAGTTCTCTACATGATGAAATAAAGCAGCTGAAAGAAGAAAAAAATGCAATAATTCTTGCACATAATTACCAGCCAAAAGAAATACAGGAAATTGCTGATTTTTTAGGTGATTCATTAGAATTATGTATAAAAGCATCTGAAATCGATGATAAGGATTTAGTGGTATTTTGTGGTGTGGATTTTATGGCGGAAACTGCATATATTTTAAATCCGGACAAAAAAATTGTTATTCCAGATATAAATGCAGAATGTCCAATGGCTCATATGTTACCTGAAGAAGAATTATTAAAATCAAAAGAAGAACATCCTGATGCAGGAGTAATACTTTATGTAAATAGTATTGCTGAGGCAAAACAGCATGCCGACACATTATGTACTTCTGCAAATGCAGTTAAAGTGACTGAAAGTTTAAATCAAGATAAAATATTATTCGGGCCAGACAACAATTTAGCAGCACATGTACAAGAAAGAACCGATAAGGAAATCATTCCAACACCTAAAGGAGGACATTGCTATGTCCATAAATTATTCCATATTGAAGACGTGGAACTTAAAAGAAAAGAATATCCAAATGCAATCATCATCTGCCATCCGGAATGTAATCAAAATGTTCAGGAAGCATGTGATGAAGTATTATCAACCGGAGGAATGTTGAGATTTATAGCCGAAAGTGATCATGACGAATTTGTAATCGGTACCGAAATTGACATGATTACAAGAATAAATGCAGAAATCCCCGGCAAAAAATTATATCCTTTACTTGAGGGAGCAATCTGTGAAACAATGAAGCTTCACACTTTAGAAAAAGTAAGGGATTCACTTAAAAATGAATCTCCAGAAGTTAAAGTACCTGATGAAGTTGCAAGCAAATCTTTAAAAGCTGTTGAACATATGCTTGAAGCTTCAAAATAGCTAGATTGAAATCTAGCTAAAATTCATTTTTTTAAACAGACTCTAAAAATTTTCTAATCTCATCTATCACTTTAATAAGTTCATTTTTATTGTCTGAATCTCTAATCAAATTAAAAGATAAATACTGTGAACCTTCAACGGATTCATGTAAAGGAATAGCATCAAATTTTGGAATATAATAATTAGTACTATTAAATGAAATAATCAGCAATTTGCATTTTATTTTATCTAATTCTGATTCCAAGTTAAATGATATAATAAAATCATTACAAAATTTGATATCATAAATGTCTAAAAATAAAATATCATCAGCGAATCTTTCTATAGACATGTCAATCTCATCATTAGACAATTCATTTAAATAATCACTTGAAAAACTCATTAGATAATGAATTTGTGAAATAAGAATTAACATTCTTGAAATTGATTCATCATACATATTCTGTGAATATTCTGAACATTGATCTATAATACGATTAGCCAGATTTGAAAAGACATATTTATATCCCTGGGATTTAAAAGAACTGTCCAAAAGAACTACACTTTCCATATATTCAGGATAATATATGGAAAAACCTAAAGCAGTAAATCCACCCATGGAATGACCGATTATTCCTTTTAATTTTTTAATATTTGGAAATTTTTCACTAAGCAATTGTCTTTGAAAATTCACTAAATCCTCAATTCCATAATTTGGAAAATCCTTGTTTAATCCTGAAGTTGAAGGAGAGCAAGACTGGGGAAAGCCAAGAGAAGTTATTGAAATTATAAAATAATCTTCTTTTATTACATTAATTTCTTCCCTAAAACCGCTAACATTAGAAATGGATGAGTAATCCTCCATGAAATTATGGCAAAATAAAATAGCATTTATAATATTGCCTTCTTCATCATATTTTGGGGTTCCAACAACACCATAATCCACTTTGGCATTTTTTATAATATAACCGTTTTTAAACTCAAATTCATCAAAAAAGTGTTGTTCATTTTTTAAATAATATATCTCATTATCCATAAAATCAATCCCCTGGAATTGATATATAATACAAATCTAATTTTTATATTATATAATAATAATCATAAAAAAAATAAAGACATACAATTTAAACATACAAATAGTGGAAAAATAATCAAAGAAATATGTGAAATTCGTTCACATATCTTCCAAAAAACTAGAAAGAAAAACATTCATTTCAATCTCTTCACGTGATATGAAATCTTCTAATCTAATTTTAGCCACATCACTTTGGAAAGGGAAAAAATCTTCAAAATAAACTCTAATCTTTAAAATATCATCATCAATAGATGTTTCTTCATCCAAGTTATTATTTAAAAAATCCATTTGATTCTGCATCAGCTGTGAAACTTCATAGTCAACATATGGAATTTCGGCATTTTCATCAAAATTAGTTATCTTAACTATCATTTTATTCCCCAAATTTGCCCATAAATTTACTTAATTCATCAGAAATATTTTCAAGCTCATTAAAACATAAATGTCCCAATTCTGAATCCATTATAACCAATTTAGAGTCTTTAATCATCTTAGACATTGGAATGGCATCAAGTTCAGGAGGAAAATGTGGATCCTGATAACATGCAATGATAAAAACCTTGGAAGTTATTTTATTCAAATCCTTTTCGACATCATAATTCATACAAGCTTCATTACAGTATTTTACGTCATAAATATCTAGAAATAGACTTTCATCACCAAATTCATCAAAATTAAGAGACAATTCTTCCTTTGGCATTTCTCTTAACGCTTCTTTAGAAAGACCAAAATTGAATTCAGCAAGACTTGCCAATCTTAATGTTCTTTTTAGAGAATCATTATCAATTCCCTTTTCATAACTTTCATCAGAAGTTATTATTTCATTGACAAATTTTGATAGAATATAATCATGCCCTGCAACTTTAAAACTACTTACACCAGGCATTATAAAGTCTGCAAAATCAGGATATAAAATAGCTGACGTTAAAGCTACAAAACCACCCATAGAATTTCCAATAATACCTAAAACATGATTAATATTGAATTTTTCGGCCAAAAATTGTTTTTGAAAATTCACTACATCCCCTATATTATAACTTGGAAACTTACTTTTTAAATTAGTTGAAGAGGGTGAACATGAACCCGGAGATCCGAGAGCAGACATTGAAATAAAGAAGTATTTATTTTCATCGAATGGTGCATTTTCATATAATAATGGAAATATCTTCTTAACCCCAGAAAAATTACCTAAAGAACCATGACAGTAAATTATCGCATTAGTAATTATATCACCATCATATTTTGGAGTTCCAAATGTCATATATTCTACAGAGACATTATTTAAAATTTTTCCGTTTGAAAATTCAAATGAATCCATCACATAAGTCTGTCTTTTTTCATCAAAGTATTCATCTTCACACATCTTAATTCACCATCAATATATCTAAATTTACTTTTTAAAAACAAAATATTTAAATTAATCTAACCAATGTAAAAAGTAATGAAATATAAAATTCTTGAAAAACCTGAATGTGAAAAAGCATATGAATTAGTTGAAGAGGCTATGCGTAAAAGAGCCACAATAATTCTTTTTGCATGTTGTAAAGTGGAATATGAGGGACGTGCTTTAAGCCAATTAAACTGGGGAGAACGTATAATACTGATTAAACCAGACGGGTCTTTTTTAATACATCAAGATAAAAAAGTGGAACCCGTTAATTGGCAACCGCCAAAATCCAAAACCAGAAGTTATATGAAAGATGACCGCTTAATTCTTGAAAGTCACAGAAGGACACCAAAAGAATTACTGACTGTTGAGGTAAGGCAAATTCAATTCATCAACTATGCAAATGTTGAAGATTTTGAGGAACTTGAACAGGCAGGATACGAAAAGGACATGAGCGACATGATTATGGAAAGACCCCATATTATCGAGGAAGGCTTTACACCAAAAACTAGAGAATATAGTGTCGAACACGGTTTTATAGATATTTTAGGAAAAGATAGTGATGGGAATTTAATGATTTTGGAATTGAAAGCACGTAAAGCCGGCGTGAGTGCTGTAAAGCAAATAAGAAGATATCTGCAGGATCTGGAAAATACAGATAATGATTATCTAAAAGAATGTAAGGCTCAAAAAAAGAGAATCAGGGCAGTATTAGTTGCACCATCACTTATGGAAGATGCCCGAGAAATGATTGAAGAGGAAGGTATTGAATTTGTCAGCGTTGAACCTCCTCGTGAATTAAAAAGAGATAAAAAAGTTACATTGGATGCATTTTAATTTAAAACTGCATCATCAATTCTTTTCATTTCTGCTTCATAGAATTTTTTGGTATGTTCATTAGCTGGAATGGATGTGGTTACATGGCATTCCTTTTCTAATTTATAGATAAGATAAGTTTCATCATCCAAGTCAATTGTGGAATTTTCATCCAACAAATCCAAATTATCCAATTCTTCTATTATTTTATCATATTCTTCCTGTTCCAAACTAATAACGTCATCCAATTCCATTTCTTGAACTTTCGGATTCAATTGCAGTGCAATAGCTACGAAACCATTAACTGTTTTATCCGAAATATCAAATTGAGATTTTCTAATTTCATCCATAGTAAATTTAATATGAGTTATTGTTGGTTTAGTTACCGGAATTTCTTTTGATAAACCAATTTGATTAATTTCATAATTATTTTCCCAAGTACCTAATTTATAAACAGCATAATTAATATCATTAACATCAATTTTATTTTCATCTGACATTTAATACCACCTTAATTATATATTTTAATCACTTACTTTAAATATTATAAGTAATATAGTAAATTTTAATAGGAGGTAAATCTGTGAAAAAATGTCCTGAATGTGGAAATCCTAGTTACGATGGTGCTCCAGTTTGTGGAAATTGTGGATATAAATTTCCCAAACCAAAAGTAAAAGCCCCTATACAAGAAGATATCTTTGAAGACAGACCAATAATTAATAAAAATGAAAATGAAGAAAGTACAATTCAAATCATCAAAGATAATAAAATTGTCATCGGTGCTATTTTACTTATTACCTTAATTGTAATTGGTATAATTGTAGCTACAGGACCATCTGCTAATATAACAAACCAAAACAATACTTCAGCTAAATATTCAGATGCTAAAATTTCATTTACTCCTGCATCCTCTTGGAACGAGATAAATGGAAGCGATGCATCACATACTGGAGCGGTCTTTTTTGAGGGCAGTAATGGTACTGTAATAGAGTATTATAATGTTACTAGTGCATTTTCATCAATATATGAAGTAAATAATGATAGAATAAGTTCTGCTCAAGGAAGTAGCGGTTATATTAATACGATTCAGCCAATGCAAATTGATGGAAAAAATGCATCAAATGTTATTATAGAGAGTACAAATGGTACTTTTACAAGATATGTTTCAATATTATCTAACAATACCCTAAATGTATTCAAAATAACAGGAAAAACAATTGATGACGTCAATTCCAGTGAAATTGAAACTGTATTAAAATCCGCACATGTTGAATAAGTATGATTTAATTTCATACTTTTCAATTAATTTTTAAGTATTAACCATGAATAAATTAAAAATAGCTTTATGTCAAATGAATGTTATTGACAATAAGCAAGAAAACATATTAAAAGCAACTTCAATGATAAATGAAGCTGCAAAACATAATTCTAATTTTATTGTTCTTCCAGAAATGTTCAACTGCCCATATTCCAATGACAAATTTGTCGAATATGCGGAAAACGAAAAATCAAGCCCTACACTAGATTCTATTTCTAAATTATCAAAAAAACATGAAACTTATATCCTCGCAGGATCAATACCTGAAAAAGAGGATTCAAAAATATACAATACCAGTTATCTGTTTGACAAAGAAGGCACGATTATTGCAAAACATCGCAAAATGCATTTATTCGATGTTGATGTGGAAGGCGGAATCTATTTTAAGGAATCCGATACATTAACACCAGGAAATAAATTTAGCGTTTGTGAAACTGATTTTGGAAAGATTGGTATGGGAATATGCTATGATGTTAGATTTCCCCAGTTAGCCCAAATAAATGTTAATAATGGGGCAGACATACTGTTTTATCCAGGAGCATTTAACATGACCACAGGACCTGCCCACTGGGAGCTATTATTTAGATCCCGAGCCCTTGACAATCAGGTATTCTGTGTCGGTGTTGCACCTGCATTGAATAAAGATTCAAGCTATCACAGTTATGGTCATTCGATTGTTGTAAATCCTTGGGGTGAAGTAATCTGCCAGTTAGGTCAAAAAGAAGAATTAAAAACAGTTGAAATTGATTTGGATGAAATAAAAAAAGTAAGGAATGAAATTCCCGTTTTAAAAAATAGAAGAGATGATTTGTATGAATTAATCGAAAAATAATTATTTCATTTTATTCAATCTGTTGACAAACCATTTTTCTTTTCCAGGCTTCTTCTCAGACAATACTTTAATTGCTTTTTCAAGAACTTCAATTTCTTTATCTTCCTGACGCAATTTTCTATATAAAATAGCTAATCTTTTATATGGAGCATCCTTATCGCTTTCAGCCTGAACATATTTTTCATATTCCTTGATTGCTTTTTGAGGATTGGTGGATTCCATTTCCTTAATTGTTTTCATAGGTATTGTATTTGTCACAACTTTACCTTCTGCTTTAGCCTTTTGATTTTTTTCAGCCTTTTTAATTGCCTTGTTACAGGATTTTTTAAAGTCCTTATCTGATTCATCCCTTCTTGCTTTTTTAATTAATGCAATTGATTCATCAGAAGCTAAATCAGCACATGCATGTATGGTTGCTAACCTTACACCCCAATCTTCATCTTCCAAACCTTTAGCAATAGTATCCAATTCATCATTAGCCTGAAGTTCACCTAAAGCACGGATTGAGACTTTTCTAACACCAAAGTCCTCATCACTTACTGCTTCAGCAAATAAAGGAATAGCTTTTTCATTGTGAGTTTCTTTTAAAGCGAATGCTAAAAATCTTTTGTTTTTACCTGTTTCTGATGTGAATTTAGAAACTAATCTGTCAAATGCAACATTTCCCATATTTCCTAAAATTTCTGCTGCTTTAAATCTAACTTGTGCATTATCATCTGTTGTAGCTTCAATTAATGGATCAATAGCCGCTTCATCAGTTACACCAATTAATGATTCAATAGCTTCTTTTCTAACACTTACATCTTCACTTTTAAGATTTTCTATCGCTTCATTCATAGTTAAATTAGGCATTTTTATAACCTCTAATATCAATATATTTATTATTAGATTTCAAAAATATATAATCTTTAAGGCAAAACTAAATTGATAATATGATTCATGAGCAGACAAAAAACTATTCAAAAAAAGCAATTTACAAAATACTGCATCCCTGGGTAAGGGAATGGTTTGACAATAAATTTGATGACTTTACCCCTGCTCAAAAAAGATCCATAATTGAAATTCATAAAAATAAAAATATTTTAGTTTCCTCACCTACAGGCTCAGGTAAAACATTAACTTCTTTTTTATCAATAATAAGTGAACTGACAACACTATCCGAAAAGGGAAAGCTTGAAGATAAGGTTTATTGCATTTACATTTCTCCTTTAAAAGCGCTGGATAACGATATTGAAAAAAACCTGGAAGAACCATTGCAAGAAATAGAAGAAATTGCAGGCAAACCATTAGGCATTAGAAAAGCTGTAAGAACGGGAGACACCACCCAGTATCAAAGGCAAAAAATGCTCAAAGTACCGCCGCATATCCTAATCACAACCCCAGAAACGTTATCCATTCTTCTTGTTGCTCCGAAGTTTAGGGAAAAATTAAGCCATGTTAAATATGTCATTGTTGATGAAATTCATTCACTGGCTGAGAATAAACGTGGAGTTCATTTGAGTTTATCTCTTGAGAGATTGCACCACCTGGTAGGTAATTTTACAAGAATAGGTCTTTCAGCTACTGTTAGTCCTCTTGATGAAGTTGCCCGTTTTTTAGTTGGCTATGAATACGGTATTGAAAGAGACTGTGAAATTGTCAACATTAATTATCTGAAGGATCTGGACATGGAAGTAATGTGTCCGGTAAGTGACATTACCATTGCAGATGAAGAGGATACGCGTTTAGGATTATACAGCATGCTAGATGATTTAATACAGGAAAATAAAACCACATTGATTTTTACCAATACCCGTAGCGGAACTGAAAGATTCGTGTATAATCTTAAAAAAATGTTTCCAATGAACTACAATAGCAAAAATATCATGGCCCACCACTCCTCCTTATCCAAAGAAGTTAGGCTGGAAACTGAGAACAGCTTAAAAGAAGGGAAACTTAAAGCTGTTGTATCATCAACATCTCTGGAATTGGGTATTGATATAGGTTATATTGATTTGGTTGTTCTTATTAATTCACCAAAATCCGTTTCCAGAGCCCTACAAAGAATTGGTCGTAGTGGACATAGACTGCATGAAAAATCAAGGGGAAAAATTATTGTAACAGACAGGGACGATTTAGTGGAATGTTCCATTCTTTTAAAAAATGCCAAGGAAGGAAAAATTGACAGAATCCAAATTCCAAAAAACTGTTTGGACGTATTAGCACAGCACATTTACGGAATGGCCATTGAAAATGTCTGGGATATCGATTATGCCTATGACATTATTCGAAAAAGCTATTGCTATAAAGACCTCACAAGAGACGACTATGAAGATGTTTTAAGTTATATGGCAGGAGAATATCCTCAGCTTGAAGAGAGATATGTTTATGCCAAAATATGGATTGACTATAAGGAGAATACTTTTGGTAAAAGAGGCAAATTAGCCAGAATGCTTTATTCAACAAATATCGGCACTATTCCAGATAGTTCAGGTGTTTTGGTTAAATGTGATGGAGAAACTGTCGGTAGAATTGAAGCGGAATTTATGGAAAGGCTTAAAAAAGGAGATACTTTTGTCTTAGGGGGAGACACATACCGATTTAACTACGGCAAAGGTATGACAATTAATGTTTCACCTTCCAGTGGCCCGCCAACAATTCCTTCATGGTTTTCACAACAGTTGCCATTATCTTTTGATTTGGCAATGGATATTCAACGTTTTAGAGCACACATGGACTCCATGTTTCAATACAGACGAAGTAAAGAGCATATAATGGAATTCATATATGATTATCTTTATGTAGATGATTTTGCTGCAAATTCCATCTATGAATATTTTGTTGAGCAATTCAAGTATGCTCAAATTCCAAGCAATAGAAAATTACTCATCGAATATTATCGCGGTTTTGGTGACAGACGCTTCGTAATATTCCACAGTCTGTTTGGAAGAAAGGTAAATGATGCACTCTCCCGTGCAGTAGCTTACTTGGTAGCAAGAAGATACAATATGAATGTTACAATATCCATATCAGACAATGGATTTTATTTAAGTTCAGACACAAAAATTGGCGGACTTGAATCATTCAGTCAATTAACCCCTGAAAATTTTCGTCCAATACTTACACAATCACTTGATAAAACAGAAACGCTGGCCAGCAGATTCAGGCATTGTGCAGGCCGTTCGTTAATGACACTAAGAAGATATAAAGGAGAATCAAAATCTGTTGGACGCCAGCAGGTTCGTGGAAAAATATTGCTTAAATTTGTTCAGGACATGGATGAAAATTTCTCAATATTAAAAGAAGCAAAAAGAGAAGCCCTTGAAGATTATATGGATGTTGAAAATGCTCAAAAAGTAATAGAATGGATTGCATCAGAAGAAATGGAAATAAAAACAATTAATACCGTTATTCCTACACCATTTGCATTTAATTTAGTATCACAAGGTTATCTTGATGTTTTAAATCAAAACGATAGGGCAGAATTTACAAAAAGAATGCATCTAGCAGTACTTGAACAAATCAAAGATAAGCTATCAGACTTGTATTAAATATCGCAAATCTTTTTAATACCTACATATAAATTAATATTCATTAATTTATTTAAAGGTGAAATAATGACTAACTGGCGTGCAGTAATAATAGGTTTTATACTGGCTGTTTTCGTTAAAGCGTTCTTTGGACACTACGAATTTGTAGGATTATTAATTGTAGGTTTTATTGTGGGTTATATCGCCCATTCAGGAGCCCTTGGAGGAATGTGGAATGCTGCTGTTGCCGGAGCATTTGGTACAATCGTATCGGCCATACTTTTTATAATACTTGTTACAGTAGGAAGCAGTCTAACCGGAATTTTGGGAGGACTTACTGGATTTACAATATCTGGCATAACAAGTTTAATTGATGTGGTAATGGAATTAATTTACTATGCCATAGTTATGGGGATTACTGGAGCATTTGGAGGACTTATTTCATCAAGAAAAGATAGGAGATAGAATATGGATTTAAAAAATGATATTGATTGGAGATCACTTATTATAGGGTCTGCAATAACTGCAGGACTAGCCATTTTTGCATCAAATGGAGGTCAAGATTGGTTAATGCTATTCTCATCAGTAGGTTTGCTATATGTAGGATGGTCAGCCAAAAATATCAAATATGGAACTGTACTTGGTGCAATTGCAGCAACACCTCTAATATATTTAGCATTAGTTACAAAAGCATTTGGAAATGAACCATTTTATTCAACGACCACTGGAATAATAATAGTAATATTAGTTTTCCTTCTTATTGGAGCATTTATAGGATTTGTTGGTGCATGGGCTAAAAGAAGTCGTGAAAAAGCAAAAATAGAATATGAAAAACAGCAAAAAACTGGAAAAAATAAAAATAAAAATAAAAAGAAAAATAATAACTAAATTATGTTATTATTTTTTCTAATTCATCTCTTTCTATACCGTTTTTAATTTCTAAAGCAATTCTTCTACCCATACTCATTGGTTTACCATAGGTCAAGTATGAGTAAGGAGATCCGTCCATAAATGTGTTAGTTCCACCATCAGTTCTAGCACTGATTTCAAAACAAATTACTTCTAAATTATCATTTACTAATGTTTGCATACAGAAAGGACCATTTAATCCAGGTGCAACTAATTTTTTAGCACTTTCAGTTAATTTATCAGCAATGTCAAAGACTTGTGGAAGTAATGATTCACGAATTACAGCAGGGTGGTTACCAGTAACAACATAAGAAGGACTTAAATCAATGTCCAGTTGGTCTTTTGCTGGCATTCTTACAAATCCATCAATACTGGATTCATATCTTGTATCCATACCCATCAATTCAACTTTATCATCAAGTGCTGAATAGAAATAGTGTATACAGTAGTTACAACCGGAAACATATTCTTCAATGTGTGCTGCTTCAACATCAGAATCATCCAACCAGCCACGTGCTTTCATAGCTTCGATTTTTGCATCGAATTCTTCTGTGGAGGATGCTACAAAATATCCTCTTCCTCCTCTTGCTCCAGGGAATTTTACCATTACTGGTCTGTCGATTTGAGATGGGCTGTCATATTTATAAGGAATACGGACATCACCTTCAACAAGCAATGCTCTTTCTTTATCTCTTTCAGCTTCCCATCTTAAAACATCCCTGTTACCGAACATAGGAACATTGAATTTGTCTTCAACATTGTCTAAACCGGCATAAGCTACAAATGAGCCATGTGGGACCACAATTGCATTCATATCTCTTAATTGTTGTTGAACTTCTTCATTAACAATGTCTTTAAATTCATCGACAATGATATATTCATCAGCAACATTAAATCTTTGATAAGGTACTTCTCTTCCTTTTTCACAGACAATAGCTGTTCTAAAGCCTTCTTCTTTAGCACCTTGCAAGATATGCAAAGAAGTGTGGCTTCCAAGGGTAGCGATAGTTATTTCGTCCTTATCATATTTACTTAAAATCTCCAATATGTCTTCTTTTTTTACTTTACCCATAAAATCAATCCTCGAAGATGATGATATTATTTATGTAATTATAAATTAATAACTGTTTTTATTTAAAATTTAAAAGTGATGATAAACAGAATATATTTGAGGAAAAAATATGCTAATAGGATTAATTTCAGATACACATATTCCAGATAGGGCCAGAATAATTCCCCAAAACGTTTTAGATGCATTTAAAGATGTTGATTTGATTATCCATGCAGGAGATTTAACAACACAATCAGTTATTGATGAATTAGAAGAAATAGCTCCCGTAATGGCCATTCAAGGAAACATGGATAGAGTTGCAGGTCTTGATTTGCCAAAGGCTAGAACAATTGAGGTTGAAGGCATTAAAATAGGAGTAGTCCATGGTGAAGTTTATCCGAGAGGCGATACTCAGCAATTATTATACTTAGCAAAGCAATTGGATGTGAATATTTTAATTTCTGGACATTCACATCAACCAAAAATAGAGCAAATTGAAGATGTTTTGCTTTTAAATCCTGGAAGTCCGATTGTGCCTAGACTTGCAGACAGAACCGTGATGTTGCTTGAAGTTAATGATAAAAATGTTGATGTGGAAATAATTAAAATTGGCGCCCCAGTATGTAGTGCACTTGATTTTACACAATATCCGGAGGATTAAAATGGGCAGTAAATGGCAAATGGAGAGAAAAAGCGATCCATATTACAAAAGAGCAAAAGCAGAAGATTACCGTTCAAGAGCATCTTACAAACTTAAACAATTAGATAAAAAATATAAGATTATAAAACAATCAAATACCGTTGTTGACCTTGGAGCCGCACCCGGAGGATGGTCACAGGTAGCTTTAGAAAGAGTCGGAGAAGAAGGTATAGTGGTTGGTGTTGACCTCAATCATATCAGAGCACTTCCCGAAGAAAATTATTATAGAATAAAAGGAGATTTCACAACACAGGAAGTTCAGGACAAGATTATGCGTGTTATTGGAGGAAAAGCAAAAGTGGTAATGAGTGATGCTTCTCCAGAATTATGCGGTATTAAAAATCTAGATCAATTAAGGTCCATTGATTTGACAAATGCAGTTATTGGAATAGCAGATAATATTCTAGAACATAAAGGCAATTTAGTTATGAAAGTATTTCAAGGCCCAGAATATAAAGCTATGCTGGATGGCCTTAAAAAGAAATTTAGACAAGTTAAAACAACCAAACCTCCATCCTCACGTAAAAAAAGCTCTGAAATGTATGTTGTTGGCTTAGGATATAAACATCGCGTTAAATAAATTTCCTTAAAATATGAAAATACATCATGCCATAATTTCAGTGCAACAAATAATATTATATATAATATAAACCTAATAATATTTGTAAAAAATATATGATAAATTGATACTATGAATAATTTGTTTAATAATTCAGATGATAAACTTGAAAAAAATGAATATCTGAATACAAAGGAATTTAATAAAGATTTAAAATACTGGAATGATATGCTTTCAGATGCAGAAAAGTATGTGAAATTTTATAACATTAAATCAAATTCATATAAAACCAAAAAAGTAACTCTTAAAAACAAATCACCCCATACTTTTTTAAATAAGAATAACATTTCTAGATTTAATTTTATAACTGGAATATTTTCTTTATACTTATCCCGTGTTGACAAAACTCAAGGATGCTTATTTAATACTATCAATAAAAATTCCGGTAAAACAACACTATTAAAAATTGATTATGATGAAAATATATCATTTAATGAGCATTTAAGTAAAATAGAATATATTATAAATGAAACAAAAAAGCATAGCAAAGCAGATATTGAAAATTATACTGATATCAAATCATTTTACTCAATTTATGATTTAACAGACTTAAATAATAATTCCATTGCCAATGAAGAAAAATGTGCTTTAATACTGAATATCCATAAGGATTCACTGGAATTAATATATAATACTGATTTATTTGAAGAAATTTACATTGACCATATGCTAATGAATATTGAATCAGTAATCGATAATGTTCTAAATTCATCAAATCAACTTTGTAAAAATATTCCAATAATAAGTGAAGAAGATAAATCATTAATTGCAGAATTTTGTAAAAGTGACAGAGTTGATGTTGATAATGATAAAACAATAGGATTGGCTGTCCATGAAAATGCAATTAAGAATCCTAATAGTATTGCAATAGACGATGGAGATAAACAATTAACTTATTTGGAATTTGATAAATTAACAAATTCAATTGCATATGATTTGATTAATAACTATAATATTAATCAAGGAACTCCAGTCTGCTTAATGATATCACGGAATTATTATTTTCCTGCATTAGTCATAGCGCTTAATAAAATTGGTGCCGCATCCATTCCAATTGATCCAGAATATCCTCAAAAACGTATTGAACATATGATAAACATCTCCGAATCCCAAAATATCATCATATCTAAAGAATATGAAGATTTATATGATTTTGATATCAACACAATCATCGCAAATGATTTAGAAACTAATAATAATATTGATTTTGAAATAAAAAGTTCTGGTGATGATTTATTTACCATAATGTTTACTTCAGGTACAACAGGTCTTCCAAAAGGAGTAAAAATCTCCAATAAACAAATTAGCGGAATAAGTAATGCTTATAGAAAGATATTTGATATTTCCGGAGAAGAAATTATTGGCTGCTATGCAAGTTTTAGTTTTGTCGGATCTTATGGAATGTATTGGGCATTATACCTTGGTGCAAGTGCTAGAATTTTTAATGAAGATGAGCGGAAAGACAGTTTATTGTTAATAAAAAAACTTAAAGAAAAACCTATAGATATAATAACTTTACCTCCTAGTGTAGGTATTCCTATTTTTGAAAATGATGATTTGAAAATAAGATATATGACATTAGCAGGTGCAAAGATAAATGAATTAGAATATAGGGAAAATTATACAAAACTAGTTAATTTTTATGGGTCAACCGAAGTAATTTTAGCAATTACTAAAATTTTTGATTTGAAAAATATGGATAAACATATCCCTCTCGGTAAACCACTAAGTAATACCTGGGCATATATTTTAGATAAAAATAATGAACAAGTTCCTATTGGCGTTCCTGGAGAAATATGCATTTCAAGCGAATATATAAGTCCGGGATATATCAACGATAATTTATCCGACAATAGTTTTATTGATAACCCCCACTCTGATTGTGAAAGCAATAAAAGAATGTATAAAACGGGAGATATTGGTTTTTATAATTTTGATGGTGAAATTGAAATCATCGGCCGTGAAGATAATCAATTATCCGTTAGAGGTTTTCGTGTAGAAACAAATGAAATAATAAACACGTTAAATAATTTTAATATAAAAGAAAGCTATTTAGATGTAGAAAACGATACATTGATATTATATTATACTACAACAGACAATGTAAATATAGATGACATTAAAAACGCTTTAAAAATGGAATTACCTGAATATATGATTCCTTCACTATTTATTAAATTAGATAAAATTCCATTAAATGTAAATGGTAAAATAGACAAATTTGCATTGAAAAAAATCGGTGAAAATAACATTAATGAAGATGTTGATGATGAAATCCTTAAAACCATTATTGAAGGATTTAAAAAGGTTTTAAACAAAGATTTCATATTAATAGATGATGATTTCGTTGCTTTAGGTGGAAATTCACTATCTTCAATGAAATTACAACTATATTTAAAAAATGAATTAAATGTAGATATATCCTCCAATAAATTAATCGAATTGTCAACACCACTTAAAATTAGTGACTTTATCAAATTTAATTCAAATGAAATAAATAATGAAGTTAATTATACTTTTGATGACTTATGCCCATTATCCGAATCCCAATTAAATGTTTATTTGGATGAAATTGCAAATGATGTGGGAAGTGCATATAATAATTCATTCAAAATAAAATTCAATGATTCTTATTCAATTAACGAAATTAAAAGTGCATTAAATAAATTATTTAAAATCCATCCTATTTTAAAAGCACGTGTTTTAATAGATAATGATGTGCCTTCTTTTTGTTTTGATGGTGAACCAAAAATCATTGAAGGATCCCCAGCAGATATTGAAAGCTTTGTACATCCTTTTGAGATAGATAAATATTTATCTCGTTTTTTAATTGTTAAAGAAGGCGAAACATTAATATTATGTATGGATTGTCACCATTTAATATTCGACGGAACATCCATTAATATCCTATTAGATAATATATTTGCCATTTTAAATGAAAATATTGATGATTTTGTTGATAATGGAGTTTTAAGACAGGTTTCATTTGAAGAAAATAATATTATTGACTCCAATTACATGAATGATGGAAAAAAATTCTTTGATGAAATGTTAACTGACAGGGAAGAATGTTATGATTTATTATCATCCATAGATAAAGAAAATAAAAATAATGAGTATAACGATTATTTAACAATAGAAAATGAATATTTAGATTCATTTTTACAAGATAATTCAATCACATATAACCAATTTTTCACCAGCGTATTTGCTTACACACTATCAAGATTCACCGGTTCATCAAAAGTTCTATTTAATTTAGTTGAAGACGGAAGAGGACAACTGGATTTATCAAATTCAATAGGAATGTATGTTCGTACATTGCCGTTACTTATTGATTGTAAAAATCAAAACACAAATTCCTTCCTAAAATATTCATCAAAATTAGTTAATTCCACCATGAAATATGATTTTTATCCATTCCATATTCTAGCAAATGAATACGATTTAAATTCAGATATAATTTTCCAATTTGCACAGGATATTTTTTATAAAACAGCCAATAATAAATTTATAAAGTCTATTGAAGAATTAAAACATGATTTTCAGGGCGATATGGCATTTTATATTTTTAATTCTGGAGAGGAAAAATATGGAATTAAAATCTTATATTCAGATAAATTTAATAAAAACATGATTAAACGATTTGTAGAAACATACAAACTTATTTTACAGGAATTTACTAAAGTAAAACAATTATCTGAGATTAATTATACCTTAACATCAGATTTAAAATTATTAGATACAATTAATAAAACAGAACATGAATTAGAATACGAAGATATTTTAGATGCATTTAATGATAATCTTTCCAAATATCCCAACAATAAAATTGTATCCTACAAAAATCGTTCATATACATATGCTGAAGTTGCATACATAGCAAATAAAATAGCCAATTGTTTAAAAGATATGGGCGTTAAAAAACAGGATAATGTTGCATTTATGGTTGAACGTAGCGAATACTATATGTTCTGTCCATTAACTATACTATCTATGGGAGCCTGTTATGTTCCACTTGATGACAAGCATCCTGATGAGCGTATTGAATTCATATTAAATGACACTCAATCCAAAGTTGTTATTGTGAGCGATGAAACCTATAAAAGGGTTAAAAACTTGAACAATAATGTTAATCTTTTAAACATTTCAGAATTAATGAAAGAGGATATTGGAACTTTATCCAATTTAGATGTTGATTATGGAGAGCTAACCTGTATTCTGTATACAAGCGGTACTACAGGTGTTCCTAAAGGTGTTAAAATAACTAGAAAATCCCTTGTTAACTTAGCTGAAGTTTATCGGGACAAATATGAATTAACCAATAATGATATTTATGGCCTATTTTCAACAATTGGTTTTGATGCTGCATTATTAGCAATAGTTACTGTTTTATACAGTGGTGCATGTTTATCCATTATTCCAAATGACATCAGATTAGATATAGAAAAAATGAATGAATATTTCATAAACCACGGTGTTACTCATACATTAATTACAACACAGGTTGGAAAATTATTCATAGAAAATGTAATCCACACTTCACTAAAAGTTTTACTTGTGGGTGGAGAAAAATTAGGTGAATTCGAAAGTCCGAAAGATTATACTTTAGTTGATGCATTTGGTCCGACAGAAGCTTGTGTATTCATTTCTTCAATTAAAAATATTGATAAAATAGATTCTTCTTCAATAGGCCCATTAAGTTATAATACTAAAGCTTATGTATTAGATGATGAACTTAGACGTGTACCGCTAGGTGCTATCGGAGAATTATATATTTCAGGTTACCAACTATCTGATGGATACTTGAACCGTGAAAAAGAAACCGAAGAAGCATTTATAGAAAATCCATTTGAGAATAATGAAAATTATAAAGTAATGTACTCCAGTGGGGACATGGTTAGAGTATTAAGTGATGGATCATTGGCTATTGTTGGTCGTAGCGATAGTCAAGTAAAAATTAGAGGAAATCGTGTCGAATTATCAGAAATTGAAGAAGTAATTCGTGAATTAAATCTTATTAAAGATGTTACAATCCAAACTATTGAGAATAATGGTAATAATGAATTAGTAGCTTATGTTGTTACATCAAATGACGTTGATAACCTTAAAGATTATGTATGCAATCATGTAATTAAAAATAAACCAGAATATATGGTTCCATCATTTGTCATCGAAATAGATGAAATTCCATTAAACATCAATGGTAAAGTAAATAAAAAAGCTTTACCGGAAGTTGATTTAGAAAGTTTACATGTTGAATATATTGCTCCAACGACAAAAGAAGAAAAAGACATTGTGAATGCATTTAAATCTGTGTATAATCAAGAAAAAATTAGTATTTATGATGATTTTGCTCGATTGGGAGGAGATTCACTAACTGCCATAAGATTAATATCCAATCTTAAAGAGTATGATATTTCAGCAGCAGATATTTTAAGTTTACGCACACCAAAAGCAATAGCGGAAAATATTAACGAAAATTCTTTTGATTTAGATGTTTATTCTTTAGATGATGGATGTCCTTTAAATGAACCTCAATTAAATGTATATTTAGACATTATTGCAAATAACAAGTATGATTCATACATTATTCCGGTGAAAATGAATATTTCAAAAAAATATTCAAAAGAGAATCTATGCAATGCGTTACAGGAAATGCTTAATGTTCATCCAATATTAAATATGTGCATAAGTGATGAATTTGAAGTTCCATATTTAGTGAAAGGGAAAAAGCCAGAAATTGGGATTAAATCCGAAATTGATGATGAATTGCTTAATAAATTTTTAACTGAAAGATTTGATTTGCATAACAGTTTATCAAGATTTTTAATTATTGAAAATGATGACAAATATAACCTGTATGGTGTTTTCCATCATTTAATATTTGATGGATTATCTAAAAATGCATTTAAAAAAGATTTATTAAGTATACTTAATGGTAATTTAGTTGATGTTGATGATTCATTCTTAAAAATATCTGCATTTAACGAACAAATTCAAGAAAAAGAACAATTTAATGATGCTAAAAACTTTTATGACATAATGTTAGCAGATAATGACGAAGTTAGTGTTTTATTAGATGATGCAGTAGATAATGAATCCGGAACTTATACAATAAATCTTGATAAGAACATAAAGGAATTTATTAGAAATAAAAATATCGGAGAAAACATATTATTTACTAGTGTCTTTGCTTATACTTTATCCAGATTTACTGGTAGTGAAAAAGTATTATTCAACATAGTCGAAAATGGACGAGACAGACTAAACAACTACAATTCAATCGGAATGTATGTAAATACATTGCCATTATTAGTTGATTGTAAAAATCAATCCATTACCGAATTTATTAATTATATGCAAGATTTAGTTTATAATGTAATGCGATATAACTATTATCCATTCAGATTTTTAGCAAATGAGTACAATATAGATTCCAATATTATTTTCCAATATCAGCCAAAATGGTTTAATGAAACTAATAATGATGAAAATGCCATTACTGAAGATATGATTAATAACATGACTGGTTTTATTAATGATTTAAATACTGCAGTTATAGAAAAAGAAGATTCTTATGAGTTAAATATTACATATTCAGACAAATACTCAAAAAACACAATAGAACATATTGCTAAAACATATAAATTAATATTATCCCAAATAATTGAAATCAATGAATTGTCTGATATAAATCTAACTGCAGAAGAGGACATCAAACTTTTAAATTCATATAATAAGACAGAATGCACTTTAAAATATGGAGATATAATAAAAGAATTTAATAACAATTTATTAAGACATGAAGACAAAATTCTTGTTGGATATGAAGATGAATCATATACCTATGGGGAAAGTGCATTCATTGTAAATGAAATAGCTAATGAATTAACCAACATGGGCATCATTAAACAGGATTATGTATCATTATTTGTTGAACGTTCAGAGTGGTATTTACTTGCAAGTTTAGGAGTTTTAACAATAGACAGCATTTATGTTCCTATTGAGGCCACTTATCCTGATGAACGTATTATTTTAATGTTAAAGGACACACAATCAAAAGTTGTTATTGTAACAGATAAGACAGAACAAAAGATGCTTAAAATTATTTTAGATAACGACTTGAATGTTGATGTCTTAAATGTATCCCAAATTACTGATGAAGAGATTGGCAGTTTAACTAATTTAAATTCAATTGAAGTTGGCGAAAATGATATTGGCTGTGTTTTATACACCAGCGGTACTACAGGTACTCCTAAAGGTTCCCTGATTACACGTAAAGCCATTAATAACTTTGTTTCATGGTATGTTGAAGAAACCAATTTTACATCAGAGGATACTTATGGAATGCATTGCTCCTATGTATTTGATATTCACACAGCGGCCCTATATGCTCCAATAATTACTGGCGGATCATTATATGTAGTGCCAGAAGACATTAGATTAAATTTAAAAGCTTTGAATGATTATTATGTTGAACATGAATGTACCCACACATACATTACAAGTCAGGTAGGTAAATTATTCGCTGAAAGCGGCATGAAAACTACCATCAAATTATTGTGTTTCGGTGGAATGAAGCTTGGAGAGTTAAATGCTCCAGATTCCATCGGTCCATTTGAAACCTATGGTCCGTCTGAAAATTTAGCAGTTTCTACAAGTATCTGGGCCAACAAACGTATACATCACACAAGCATTGGCAGATTTATTAGCAATGTTAAAGGATATGTTCTAGATAATGAACATCGCCGTGTTCCATTAGGTGCTGTAGGAGAATTATACCTCGCAGGCCATCAATTAAGTAAAGGATACTTAAATCGTGCAAAAGAAAATGAAAAAGCATTTTTCGATAATCCATTCGATTATGAAAAAGGATACGAGAAAATTTACAGTACTGGAGATATGGTTAGATTCCTACCGGACGGAACAATAGCTATTGTAGATCGTCGAGATAATCAAGTAAAAATCAGAGGAAACCGTGTAGAACTGCCTGAAGTCGAATCAGCAATTAGAAGAATTGATTATGTTGATGATGTGACAGTTCAGATAATTGATAACAAAGGTAATAATGAATTAGTAGCTTATGTTGTCGTATCAAATGAATTGACGGGAGATGCACTTGAAAATTCAATCAAAAAATATGTATCGCAGCATAAACCTGATTATATGGTTCCTTCATTTATCATTGGTTTAGATGAAATCCCATTAAATGTTAATGGTAAAGTAGATAAAAAAGCATTACCTAAAGTTGATTTAGATAGTTTACGTGCAGAATATGTTGCACCAAGAAATGAAATAGAAAAAGACATTGTAAAAGCTTTTGAAGAAGTATTTAATCAAGAAAAAATTAGTATAAACGATGATTTCAGCCGTTTAGGTGGAGATTCATTAACCGCCATTAAATTATTATCAAATCTTAAAGATTATAATCTTTCAGCGGCAGACATTTTAAGTTTAAACACACCAAAAGCAATTGCAGAGAATATTAACGAATGTTCTTTTAATTTTGACAAATATTCTATTGAAAGAGGATGTCCGTTAAATGAACCTCAATTAAATGTGTATTTAGATATTATTGCAAACAATAAAATTGATTCATACCTTATTCCACTAAATATGAATATTCCAAAGAGATATTCTGGAGAAAATATACATAATGCTTTAAATGAAATGATTAATGTTCATCCAATCCTTAATATGTGTGTAAGCGATGAATTTAATGTTCCATATTTAGTGAAAGGAAACAAACCAGAAATTTCAATTAAATCCGAAATTGATGATGAAACACTCAATAAATTTTTAAAACAGCCATTTGATTTATATGAAAGCTTATGCCGATTTTTGATTATTGAAAATAATGATGAAAACATAGTATATGCGGTTTTCCACCATTTAATATTTGATGGATTATCTGAAACAGTATTTAAAAAAGATTTATTAGCATTACTTGATAATGAAACAGTTGATATCGATAATTCATTTTTAAAAGTATCTGCATTTAACCAACAAATACAGCAGGCCAAAGAATATGAAATTGCTAAAGAATTTTATGATTTGATGTTGGCAGATAATGAAGATGCAAATAATTTATTAGACGACATATCTACTGACGGACCAGGAGTTTATCGTATAGAGTTAAATAAAAATATTGGAGAGACTATCAAAAAGAATAACATTAATGAAAATGTATTATTCACAGGCGTTTTTGCTTATACATTATCTAGATTCACAGGTAGTGAAAAAGTCTTATTTAATATTGTTGAGAACGGACGGGACAGATTTGGCAATTTCAATTCAATAGGAATGTATGTTAATACTTTGCCGTTATTAGTTGATTGTAAAAATCAGTCCAGTTTAAATTTCATTAAATATATGTCTGAATTAATTTATGATGTGATAAGATACAACTACTACCCATTTAGATTACTATCTAATGAATATAATATTAATTCCAGCATTATTTTCCAGTATGTCCCAGATTGGTTTGGTGAAAATAGCAATGAATCCAATGCAGATATTATTAAAGACATGACTGATTTTATCAGTGATTTGAGTGTGGATGTAGTTCAAAATAAAGACAAATATTCATTAAATATCATGTATTCAGATAAATACTGTGAAAATACCATAAAACATTTTGCAAAGACATATGAATTAATATTATACCAAATAATTAGTGCTGAGAAATTATCTGATATTGATATTATTACTGATGGCGATATTAAACTTTTAGATAGCTATAATCAAACACAAGAAGAAGTAAGCTGTAATGATATTTTAGATGCATTTAACGCTAATTTACCAGAACATGAAAATGACATTCTAATCGGTTATGAAGGCAATGTTTATACGCATGGCCAGTGTGCATTTGTTGCAAACGAAATTGCAAATAAATTAGGTGATCTCGGCGCCAAATCCCAAGATTTCATTTCATTATTTGTTAATCGTTCTGAATGGTATTTGTTAGCCAGCATGGGTATTTTATCAATGGGTGGAGCTTATGTGCCTATTGATACAAGTTATCCTAACGAACGTATTATTTTAATGTTGAAAGACAGCCATTCAAAAGCAGTTATCGTAACAGATGAATCAGAACAGAAGATCCGCGACATTATTTTAGAAAATGATTTAAATGTTGATGTTTTGAATGTATCTGATTTAATTAACGACAATATTGGTAGTTTAAACCATTTATATAATACTGCTATTAGTGAAAATGATATTGGTTCCTTATTATACACTAGTGGTACAACTGGCATTCCTAAAGGAGTTAAAATTACTCGAAAAGCCATAAATAACTTTGTTTCATGGTATGTTAAAGAAACGAATTTCACATCACAAGATGTCTTTGGACTGCATTCTTCCTATGTATTTGATATGCATACACATGGATTATTTGCCCCGGTTATTAGTGGAGGTTCATTATATGTGGTTCCTGAAGATATCAGATTAGATTTGAAAGCTTTAAATGATTTCTTTATCGAACATAATTGTACTCATACTTTCATCACAACCCAAATAGGTAAGTTATTTGCCGAAAGCGGTATGGATACAACAATTAAGTTATTATGTTTAGGTGGCATGACACTTGGTGAATTGAATGCTCCGGATTCCATCGGCCCGCTTGAAATTTATGGTCCTTCCGAAAACTTAGCAGTTTCCACAAGCATTCCTGCCAACAAACGTATACATCACACAAGCATAGGCGGATTTATTGACAATGTCAAAGGTTATGTTCTTGATAATGAACACCGTCGTGTTCCATTAGGTGCAGTAGGAGAATTATATCTTGCAGGCCATCAATTAACACCAGGTTATTTAAATAATAAAGAAGAAAATGCCAAAGCATTCTTTGATAATCCATTTGATAATGAAAAAGGATATGAACGTATTTATAAGACTGGAGATATTGTAAGATTCTTAAGTGACGGCACTTTAGGTTTTGTAGGTAGAAGAGATAATCAAGTAAAAATCAGAGGAAACCGTGTAGAGCTGCCCGAAGTTGAATCAGTAATCAGAAGCATAGATTATGTTGATGATGTTACAGTCCAAGCAATAAATAATAAGGGCAATAATGAATTAGTAGCGTATGTAGTTGTATCCAACGAATCAACTGGCGATGCACTTGCAAATTTAATCAAAGATTATGTATCACAACACAAGCCGGATTACATGATTCCATCATTCATCATTAATCTGGATGAAATTCCATTAAATGTCAATGGTAAAGTAGATAAAAAAGCATTGCCCGAAGTTGATTTAGATAGTTTACGTGCAGAATATGTCGCTCCAGTAACAGAAACACAAAAAATAATAGTTAACGCTTTTGAAATCATATTTAATCAGGAAAACATTAGTCTATATGATGACTTCATTCGTTTAGGTGGAGATTCCATTAAATCCATTCGCCTTATATCAATGCTCCAAAATGACAATATTTCATGCACTGCTCAAGATATACTAAATTACAAAACCCCATATTTAATTGCTAAAAATGTAGAGGAAGTTTCACATGTTTCATATGATGCTGTAGAAGGTATTGTTGATTTACATCCTATTCAAAGTTATTTCTTTGATCAAATTAATAAAAATGAATACAACCAACATTATATTCTAAAATCAACAGAAAAAATAGAATTAAATAAATTACAATCTGCATTCGATGAATTAACCAATATTCATGATATGCTACGTGCAACATATAGATTTGAAGATAATGAACCTATTCAAGAAATATTGCCTGTAAATACAAGAGTATGCGAAATAAATGAAATATATAGTGATGATGACATAAACAGTTCAATAAGAAGTATTTTTAGAGATATCCATAATAAATTAAATTATGAAAACAATTTAATCCATATAACACTTTTCCACCACAATAACGAATCATATGTCATTTTTGTTATTCACCATTTAATCATTGATGGTGTCAGCTGGAGTATTCTTATAGATGATTTATCCTATATTTATTATAAAATTGGATCTAAAAATAAAATCAGCCTTCCTAGACCTTATCCATATAAATTATGGGTTAATGATGTGAAAGAACTGGCAAATAATATTTCTGATGAAGAAAAACAACATTGGCTGGAACTTAATGAGTCACTTGATGATTCCAAACTTTGCGGAAAATCAATAGTATACAGTTTAAAAGCGGAAAATTATTATAATCCAGATAATTTATTAATGTTATCTGAAGAAGAATACTGGGCATTATCTATTGCACGTGCTTATAAAAAGACTTATGGAGAAAATCTCATCCTTAATCGTGAATCTTATGGTCGTGACGAAACTTTAGCTAATGTCAGTCGTACCATCGGATGGTTTACCACACAATACCCTGTATCATTAGACTTAATCAATGATTATGACAATATTTCTTTAATATTAGATGTTTACAACCTTAAAAATTCATTTAAAAATATTAATAACCTAGGTTTGAATTACGGGTCATTGATATATGGAAGCGATGAATTGGAATATAAACATTGTCCACTTACATTTAATTTCTTAAGTACTGAATTCATATTTAAAAATAGGCTATTTGAATCACTTAATATCTTTTTATCTGAAGATAACATTAATAAATCAGAATTTGAATCCACATCCTATGGTATTACAGTCAATATTGCTTCCGTTGATGATGAATACATTATCGGTGGAGATTATGCTAAAAACACCTATATTGCTGAAAAAATCAATTTATTCTTTGAAAATCTTAAATCTGAACTAAAATTTATCGGCAATTACCAATTTGATGAAGGATTAACTTGTTGTTTGTCTGAACCACAACTAGGAATCTACTTGGATGAAAAAATCGAGGAAAAAGGTACTGCATATTCAAATCCTGGATATTACGAATGTGATTTAAATACAACCCGTGAAGAAATAATAAATGCTATCCACACATTAATTGAGAAACATCCTATCTTAAAAGGCCATATTGTAGATACTCCAAATATGCCTCTTTTAGTCTGTGATAGTTATCCTTCAATTGAATTTAATGAAGTTACAGACATTTTTGAAATTATTGAACCGTTTGAATTAGATAAATTATTAGTCCGTTTTTATATCAGCATCGATGAAAACAATAAAACAATATATTATGACATTCACCACATCATCAGTGATGCTACAACAAGAGCTATCATCAATAAAGAATTAGATGAAATTTTAAATAAAAATTCCGATGATAAAATAGATTACGGTTTTATTAAAGCTAGCTATGATGCTTTTGATTCAAAATATAAAAAACAGTATCAGGAAGCATATGACTTCTTCAATAATCAATTTAACGATTTAGATGATGTTCCAGAATTATTGACAGATATTGGCGGACAGGCAGGCATTGTTACTTATCCAATCCACAATATTCGTAGCCAATTTGAAGCATTTGCTCATGAAAATAATATCACAATAGGTTCTTTACTGAATGCAATATTTGCCTATTCATATTCCCGCCTTATAGGCAGCGACAAAGTTTACTTTAACTTTACCGAACATGGTCGTCATGAAGATTATTCCCAAGATGCATTTGGAATGTTTGTTCGAACAATCCCATTATTGATAAATTGTAAAAACACATCAACAAAAGATTATTTAAATCAGGTGTCCGATTTAATTTTGGATTCAATGCTTCATAGCATTTATCCATATAGATTACTTGCAAATGAATTTGATTTAAAAAATAATGTTACTTTTGAATACAATTATGATTTAAATGATACATCAGACATAGAGAATGGAATTAAATTTAAAGAGATGAATTATAATTTAGTTTCTGAATTCTTATGTGTTATAAATGATCTGGATGACGGATATCTCATAACTGTTGAACATACAGACAAATATTCAAAAGATACAATTATTCGTTTTGTTGAAGTATTTAAAGAAGTAATGACTCAAATAATAAATAAAGATGCATTAAAAGACATTAATTATATTACCAATAGGGATTTAAAACTTTTAGATGAATTTAATGATACTAAACATGATTTAGACTACAATGATATATTGGATGCATTTAATAATAATCTTTCCAAATATCCAAACAGTAACTTGACAAAGGTAAACAATAAAGTCTATACATATGGTGAAGGAGCATTTATTGCTAATAAAATAGCTGAAGAGTTAAAAAAATTAGGAGTTAACTCACAAGACAATGTTGCATTCTTAGTTAATCGTTCAGGAAACTATTTATTTAGTATTTTAAGTATCCTGTCCGTTGGTGGCATATATGTTCCATTAGACAATACCCTCCCAGATGAAAGAATCGAATTCATACTAAAAGATACTGACCCTAAAGTAATTATTGTAAGTGATGAGACTTATGAAAGAGCTGAAGGATTATCCAAAAATTGCATTATTTTAAACATAGACCGCATATTAAATCAAGAAAATGGAACTTTATTCAAATTAGATGTTGAATATGGTGATTTGGCTTGTATTTTATACACCAGCGGTACTACAGGTCTTCCTAAAGGCGTGAATATTACTAGAAAAGCCGTTATTAATATGTCATCATATTATGTTGACACATATGGATTAAGCAATGCGGATAATTATGGCTTATTTGCAAATATTGGTTTTGATGCTGGTTCATTAGGAGTATTTGCTGCAATATATGCTGGGTCTTGTTTATATGTAGTTCCAGACAATATAAAATTAAATATTAATGAAATGAACGAATATTTCATCGAACATGGCATTACCCATACTTTTATTACAACACAAGTTGGAAAACTCTTTGTACAAAGCGTAGAAAATACTTCATTAAAAGTTTTATTAGTTGGTGGGGAAAAATTAGGTGCGATTGAAAGTCCTGATGATTATAATCTAATCGACATTTATGGTCCGACCGAAACATTTGTATTTGTTTCATCAATTAATAATAAAGACAAAATAACTTCTTCATCAGTGGGTTCATTAAGCTATAATACCAAAGCATATATCTTAGATAATGAAAAAAGACCTGTTCCTTATGGTGCTGTTGGAGAATTATATTTATCAGGTTATCAAACTTCAAAATATTACATAAACCGTAGAAAAGAAAATAAAAAAGCATTTATTGATAATCCATTCAGCGATGATGAAAATTATAAATTATTGTATCGTACAGGAGACCTTGTGCGTTTATTGCCTGACGGAACATTATCTGTTGAAGGCCGTAGAGATAAACAAGTTAAAATTAGAGGGAATCGTGTAGAATTATCTGAAATAGAAAGTACTATCCGTGATTTGAAATTAATTAAAGATGTTACAGTTCAGACAATACAAGATAAAAGCTACTGTAAATTAGTTGCATATGTCGTTACATCAGGTGATTTAAACGAAAACTCAATTGCAAAATATGTTTCTAACCACATAAGTAAAAATAAACCTGATTATATGGTTCCTTCATTCATCATACCTCTGGATAAAATTCCTTTAAATCCAAATGGTAAAGTCGATAAAAATGCATTGCCTGAAATTAATTTAGAAAGTTTGCATGGCGAATATGTTGCACCAATAACAAAAAATGAAAAGATGATTGTAGATGCATTTGAAGCTGTATTCCATAAAAAAATCAGTATGAATGATGATTTCATCCAGTTGGGTGGTGATTCATTAACTGCAATTAAAGTACTTCTACATATGGAAGGACAGAATATTACAGCAAGAGA
This sequence comes from Methanobrevibacter sp., assembly GCF_045636185.1. Taxonomy (GTDB): domain Archaea; phylum Methanobacteriota; class Methanobacteria; order Methanobacteriales; family Methanobacteriaceae; genus Methanocatella. Next base: position 32,181 of record NZ_JAZTXC010000109.1, read on the forward strand.
AATTTTAAGTCTACGTACACCAAAAAATATTGCAGAAAATATTAATGAAGAATCATTTGATTTGGATATTTATTCATTAGAAAGTGGTTGTCCATTAAATGAACCTCAATTGAACGTATATTTAGATATAATTGCCAATAATAAAATGAATGCATATATCATTCCATTTTCAATGAGCATACCTAAAAAATATGATTATGACAAAATAGCAGATTCTTTAGATAAGATGTTAGAAATCCATCCTATTTTGAATATGTGTGTTGATGATAGTACAGACATTCCATATTTAATAAAAGGGCATGGCCCGGAAATTTTATTTAAATCTGAAAATGATAAGGAATTTATTGATGAGTTCTTAACAAAAGAATTTGATTTACATAGCAGTTTATCTAGATATCTGATTATTGAAAATGAAAACGAATATAGATTATATGCAGTTTTCCACCATTTAATATTTGATGCATTATCTAATAATGTATTTAAACAGGATTTATTATCAATATTTAATAATGAAAAAATTGATGTCGACGACTCATTTTTAGAAGTGTCCGCATACACACAACAAATTCAAAAAATCGAAGAATATACTCAAGCAGAAGAGTTTTACGATTCAATGTTAACTGATATAGAAGATGCAGGTACATTACTAAACGATGTGAATGGTAATAATTCAGGCGTTTATCATCTTAATTTAGAATTTGATGACAAATCAATTGATGAATTGATAAACAAATATTCCATTAATGAAAACATTTTATTCACAAGTATTTTTGCATATACATTATCCAGATTTACAGGTAGTGAAAAAACACTATTTAACATTCTTGAAAACGGACGGGATAGATTAAACAACTATAATGCAATAGGAATGTATGTAAATACAATACCATTAGTTGCCAATTGTGAAAATCAGGACATACAATCATATATGGACTCAATGTCTAATTTAATTTATGATGCAATGAAATACAATTATTATCCATTTAGAACATTAGCGAAAAAATATGGTATTGATTCTAGCATTATTTTCCAATATATTCCTAACTGGGTCAGTGGAGTTGATAGTTCTACTCATATCACAGAGGTTAATGGAGAGAACAATATCAATACCGACAGTCCTATTAATGACTTTAGTTTTGAAGTCATACAAGAATGCAATAGTTTTATCTTAAGAATAACTTATTCAGACAAATATTCCAAAGAAACAATTGAAAGATTTGCAGAAACATATAAATTAATATTATCTGAAATAACAAAAGTTAAAGAGCTATCAAACATTAATTGCATAACAGAAGATGATTTAAAACTCTTAAATTCATATAATGATACTGAATATGAATTAAAATACAATGATGTTTTAGATGCATTTAATAATAATCTTATCAAATATCCTAAAAATAAATTAGTGTCATTTGAGAATAATTCATACACCTATGATGAAGGAGCATTTATTTCAAAACAACTAGCTGATCATTTAAAAGATAGTGGTGTTAACATAGGTGAAAATGTCGCATTTTTAACTAAAAGATCCGAATCTTATCTCTTTTCTATTTTGGGTATTTTATCTGTTGGCGCAGTTTATGTTCCATTGGAAGAAAAACTTCCTGAAGAACGTGTAAACTTCATATTAAATGATGCAAATATTAAAGTAATCATTACAGATGATGAAAATTATGAGCGTGTAGAAAACACAACAGACAATATAAAAATCATAAATATATCAGATATCCTAAATGATAAAATTGAAAAAATATCTCATTTAGATAGCACATATAGTGATTTGGCTTGTATACTATATACAAGTGGTACTACAGGCATTCCTAAAGGAGTAAAAATTACTAGAAAAGCTATTATTAACTTTGTTGAGTTTTACATTAATGATTCCGGTTTAAATTCTGATGACATCTTTGCGTTATACAGTTCAATTGGTTTTGATGTTGGTGCTATTAAATCTGTTCTTTCACCAGTATGCTGTGGCGCTTGTCTAGACATAATACCTGAAGACATTAAACTTGATATACATAAATTAAATAAGCATTTTATCAAGAATAATGTTACCCACACCAATATTACAACACAAGTGGCCAAATTATTCATAAACAGTATTGAAGAAACTTCATTAAAAGTTTTGGTTACCGGTGGAGAAAAATTAGGGGAAGTAAAAACACCTGCCAATTATAGATTCATTGATAATTACGGACCAACAGAAGCATGTGTATCTGTAACCAATATTGATGTTAATAAAAAAATTGATTCAACATCAATCGGTTATTTAATAAATAATACGAAAGGATATGTATTGGATAATGAATTCAGACAAGTGCCTGTTGGAGCCGTTGGAGAATTATATCTTGCAGGAAATCAAATAGCTGAAGGATATCTAAATCGTGACAAAGAAACCGAAGAAGCCTTTTTAAGAAATCCTTTCGATGAAGAATACGATATGATGTATCGTACAGGAGATATGGTTAGATTCTTACCTGACGGCACATTAGCTATTGTAGACCGTAGAGATAAACAAGTAAAAATCAGGGGAAACCGTGTAGAATTATCCGAAGTGGAATCAATTATTCATGAATTTGATAACATTATTGATGTTACCGTTCAAACAATAGACAACAATGAAAATAAAGAATTAGTTGCTTATGTAGTTACAAAAGAAAAAATAAATGACTTAAAAGATTCACTTTGTAAATTCATAGCTAAAAATAAACCTGATTATATGGTTCCTTCATTTGTTATTGAATTAGATGAAATTCCTTTAAATATTAACGGTAAAGTAGATAAAAAAGCATTACCTGAAGTCGATTTAGAAAGTTTACGTGCAGAATATATCGCTCCAAGAAATAAAATTGAAAAAGACATTACAAATGCTTTCGAAAAAGTATTTAATCAAGAAAAAATCAGTATAACTGATGATTTCATGACTCTTGGTGGGGATTCATTAACTGCAATCAAATTATTATCCAATTTAGAAGATTATAATATCTCTGCCGCAGACATTTTAAGTTTACGTACACCAAAAGCAATAGCAGAAAACATTAATAATATTTCATTGGATTTAGATATCTACTCATTAGAAGATGGATGTCCTTTAAATGAATCACAATTAAATGTATACTTAGACATTATTGCAAACAATAAAGTCAGCGCATACCTCATTCCACTTGAAATGAGAATTTCTAAGGAATATGATATTGAAGAAATCAGCAATACTTTAGATAAGATGCTGGAAGTTCATCCAATATTGAGCATGTGCGTTAGTGATGAATATGACATGCCCCTATTAATTAAAGGATCCAAACCACAAATTATTATTGAAAATGAAATTAATGATGAATTCACTAATAACTTCTTAACTAAATCATTTGATTTATATGAAAACTTGTCCAGATTTTTAATTATTGAAACAGAAGAAGATTACAAATTAATAGCTGTTTTCCACCACATGATATTTGATGGTTTATCTGATGGAGTATTTAAACAAGATTTTGCAACAATTCTCAATGGCGGAATAGTAAATGTCGATGATTCTTTCTTAAAAGTTTCTGCATTCAATAAACAGATACAAGATAGTAATGAATATGATGATGCAGGCAAATTTTATGATGAAATGTTAGTGGATTCCGATGAAATTAGTGTTTTATTGGATTCTGCATTGTCTGATGGTCCTGGTGTTTGTCAAAGTGATTTAGAAATAGATTATAATACATTTAAATCATTTTTAGATACAAAAGGAATTAGTGAAAATGTAATATTCACCAGCACATTTGCTTATACATTATCCAGATTTGTCGGTAGTGAAAAAGTATTATTCAATATTACAGAAAACGGACGTGACAGATTTAACAATTACAATTCCATTGGAATGTATGTAAACACATTGCCTATACTTGCAGACTGTAAAAATCAAACTACAGCATCATTCATAGATTATATGTCTAAAACAATTTATGGGGCAATGAAATACAACTACTATCCATTCAGAGTACTGGCCAATAAATATAATTTAAATTCCAGTATTTTATTCCAATTCCTACCTGATTGGATTGGTCTTGATGATGAAAACATTAGTGAAATAGAAGTTTCACCTGAAAACATCATTAATGATATGGAAGACTTTATTACAGATTTAAGTGTCAACATTATTCAAAAAGGCGAAAGTTATGTTATAAACATCCTTTATTCAGAAAAATATTCGAAAGATATGATTGAACACTTCATTGAATCATATAAACTAATAATATCCCAATTAATTAGTGTTAATGAATTGTCTGCAATCAGTTATGTTTGTGATGATGATTTAAAACTATTAGATTCTTATAATGAAACCGAACATCCACTAAAATATAATGATATTTTAGATGCATTTAATGATAATTTAGCTCACAACCCAGATAACAAACTTGTCTGTTATAAAGACAGATTTTACTCATATGGCGAAGGAGCATTTATTGCAAATGAGATTGGAACTGCTTTAAAAGACCTAGACATTGGATTGGACGATAAAGTCGCGTTTTTAGTTGAAAGATCTGAACTATATATGTTTTCTATTTTAGGTATTTTGTCTGCAGGCGCAGTTTATGTTCCATTGGATGATGCACATCCTGATGAGCGTATAGAATTCATGTTAAAAGATAATGATACTAAAGCCATTATTGTTTGTGACAGTACTTATGAGCGCGTTTGTAGTTTAGCCAATGATACTGTGCTTTTAAATATTTCAGATATCCTTAAAAAGGATATTAGTGAATCATCCGATTTAAGTGTGAATTATGGTAATTTATCTTGTATTTTATACACTAGTGGAACAACTGGTGTTCCTAAAGGTGTTAAAATAACTAGAAAATCCGTAATTAACTTTTCAGAGTTTTATGCTAAACATTATGGATTGACAAAATATGATGTCTTTGCATTGTATGCTTCCATTGGTTTTGATGTGGCTATGGAATCAATATTTGCATCAATCTTTTCAGGAGCCTGCTTAAATATAATCCCTAATGAAATTAAATTAGACATGAATGCCATGAATAGTCATTTTATGAAGCATAATGTCACTTTCGCTCACCTTCCTGCACAAGTTGCAAAATTATTTATCAGCCAAACAAATAACACTTCCCTTAAAGTTTTATGTGCTGGTGGTGAAAAATTAGGTGAAATAGAAACAGATACAAACTACAAGTTCTTTGATACATATGGCCCTACAGAAACATTCATTGATGTAACAAGCATTAATATAGAAGATAAAGTTGATGCTTCATCCATAGGTCATTTATTTGACAACACCAAAGCATATGTATTGGATAATGAAAAAAGACGCGTACCATTAGGTGCTGTTGGAGAACTATATATAGCAGGATACCAAGTAGCGGAAGGTTACTTAAACCGTGATGAAGAAACAAACAATGCATTTTTAGATAATCCATTCGTTGATAATAAAGATTACAATATAATGTATCGCAGTGGAGATTTAGCGCGAGTATTGCCTGACGGTTCACTGGGAATTGTCGGACGTAACGATAATCAAGTTAAAATCAGAGGAAACCGTGTAGAATTAAGTGAAATAGAAACAACTATACGTGAAATAGATTATGTGGATGATGTGACAGTTCAAACAGTTAAACATGATACCAATAATGAATTGGTGGCATATGTAGTAGTATCTAATGATTTAGATGGAAATATATTAAAAGATTCAATTCATAATCATGTTGGTAAACATAAACCAGAGTACATGATTCCATCATATGTCATTAAACTAGACAGCATTCCTTTGAATGTAAATGGTAAAGTAGATAAAAATGCATTGCCTGTAGTTAATTTTGATTCATTACAACGAGAATATGTTGCTCCAATTACAGATAATGAAAAGATAATTATTAATGCATTTGAAGAAGTGTTTAATCAAGACAAGATTAGTTTGTACGATGACTTTGTCCATCTCGGAGGAGATTCCCTAATTGCTATTAAGATATTATCCCATTTAGACAACCACAATATTACTGCAGCAGATATTTTAAGTTTACGTACCCCTTACGCAATTGCTAATGCTATTGGAGGAAAATCATTTGATTTAGATATATATAATTTAGATACTGGTTGTCCATTAAATGAACCACAATTAAATGTATATTTAGATATTATTGCAAATGATAAAGTTGATTCTTACATTATTCCAATTATCATGGATATTTCAAAAGAATATGATGTTAATGAGATATTTAATGCATTAGAAACAATGATTAATCTTCACCCAATATTGGGTATGTGTGTTGATAATGACTACGATATTCCTTACTTAGTAAAAGGATCTAAACCAAACATATCCCTTGAAAATAATATAACAAAAGGATTTATTACAGAATTTTTAACAAAACCATTTGATTTATATAACAGTTTATGCAGATTCTCAATTGTTGAAAATAAAGATAAATATTTATTATTGGCTGCATTCCACCACATTATTTTTGATGCATTATCAGATAGCATATTTAAACAACATTTACAAACAATTCTTGATGGTGGAATTGTAAAACCTGATGAATCATTCTTAGAAGTATCTGCTTTTACACAACAAATCCATGAATCTGAAGAATATAATGAAGCCCATAAATTCTATGATAAAATGCTGGCAGATAATGATGAGGTTGGCATTTTATTAGATAGCGTGATGGCTGATGGTCCAAGCGTTTGTCAAAGTGATTTAGAAATAGACTATAACTTATTTAAATCATTTTTAGATACAAATGAAGTTAGTGAAAATGTATTATTTACCAGTGTTTTTGCATATACATTATCCAGATTTGTCGGTAGTGACAAGGTACTATTTAACATCACAGATAACGGACGTGACAGATTCAACAATTACAATGCAATTGGAATGTATGTAAACACTTTACCTATGCTTGTTGATTGTAAAACTCAAGATATCTCATCATTCATTAATTATATGTCAGATATCGTCTATGGAGTTATGAAATATAACTATTATCCATTTAGACAGCTTGCAAAAGAATATAATATTGATTCTAATATATTATTCCAATTCTTACCTGAATGGATTAGTAATGATAATGAAACTCCTGCTGAAATTGAATCAATATCCGAAGAAAGCATCATTGGAGAAATGGATGATTTAATTAATGATTTGACAGTTGAAGTTATTCAAAGAGGTCAAAAATATAATTTAATAATTATGCATTCGGATAAATATTCCAAAGCAATGGTCGAAAGATTCATTGACTCATATAAATTAATATTATCACAAATAATCCATGTTGACAAATTATCTGATATTGAATATATTACAAAATCCGATTTAGAGATTTTAAATGAAATTAATCAGACTGAATCCGATTTGGAATTCAATGATATTTTAGATGCATTCAATAGCAATCTATTAAAATATGAAAATAAAATTCTTCTAGGTTATGGCAACAATAGCTATACCTATGGTGAAAGTGCATTTATTGCTCAAGAAATTGCCGATAGATTGAATAATTTGGGAGTTTATTCTCAAGAATGCGTTGCCCTTTTTGTTAATCGTTCAGAATGGTATTTATTAGCAAGTATGGGTGTCTTATCCATTAATGGAATTTATGTCCCTATTGAAAGTACATATCCTGATGACCGTATTATTTTAATGCTTAGGGATAGTGGATCCAATGTTGTTATTGCCAGTGATGAAACAGAACAACGCATCAATAAAATTATTTCAGATAATAATTTGGATATTGATGTTTTAAATGTATCAGACATCACCAATAATATCAGTAGTTTAAATCATTTGAACACTGTAGAAGTGAATGAAAAAGATATTTCTTGTGTTTTATATACTAGTGGTACTACAGGTACTCCAAAAGGTTCTTTAACTACCCGTAAAGCTATAAATAACTTTGTTTCATGGTATGTAAAAGAAACTGAATTTACTTGTAATGACATTTATGGAATGCATTGTTCATATGTGTTTGATATTCATACTGCTGCCCTATATGCACCTATTGTTACTGGTGGTTCATTGTATATTGTTCCAGATGACATTAGATTAGATTTGAATGCTTTAAATGAATTTTATGTTAAACATGGTTGTACTCACACATATATCACGAGCCAAGTTGGAAAACTATTTGCAGAAAGTGGAATGGACACCACAATTAAACTTTTATGTTTCGGAGGAATGAAATTAGGCGAATTGAATGCTCCAGATTCAATTGGACCATTTGAAACATATGGGCCATCAGAGAACTTAGCTGTATCCACAAGCATATTTGCAAACAGCCGTATACATCATTCAAGTATCGGATACTTTATTGACAATGTTAAAGGATACATTTTAGATAAGGAACATCGTCGCGTACCTTTAGGTGCGGTTGGTGAATTATACCTTGCAGGTCACCAATTAACACCAGGATACCTAAATCGTGAAGAGGAAAACAGCAAATCATTCTTCGATAATCCATTCGATAATGAAAAAGATTATGAAAAAATTTATAGTACCGGAGATATTGTTAGATTATTACCTGATGGCACTTTAGGCATTGTTGGACGTCGGGACAGTCAAGTAAAAATCAGAGGAAATCGTGTAGAACTCACAGAAGTTGAATCAGTCATTAGAAGCATTTCTGATGTTGAAGATGTTACCGTTCAAACAATACAAAATAATGATAATAACGAATTAGTTGCATATATTGTAGCATCCAATGATTTAGAAGATAATGAGTTAGTTAATTATGTCCGTGATTATGTAAATAAACACAAACCGGATTACATGGTTCCGACATATGTTATAAGATTAGATGAAATTCCATTAAATGTAAATGGTAAGGTAGATAAACGTGCTTTGCCTGATGTTGATTTGGAAAGTTTGCGTGCAGAATATGTGGCTCCAAGAAATGAAACAGAACGTGAAATCATTGAAGCTTTCGAAACCGTGTTTAATCAAGATCAAATTGGTATTTATGATGATTTCATTGGTCTTGGCGGAGATTCATTAACTGCAATCAAATTATTATCTCATTTAGAAGATTATAATATCACAGCTGCAGATATTTTAAGTTTGCATACACCAAAAGCAATAGCAGAAAACATTAAAAATATTCAAATGGATTTAGACATCTATTCATTAGAAGAAGGATGTCCTTTAAACGAAGCACAATTAAATGTATACTTGGATATTATAGCAAACAATAAATATAATGTATACCTCATCCCACTTAGAATGGAAATCTCCAAGGAATACGCCATTAAAGAAATCGAAGATGCATTAGATACAATGATAAATATTCATCCAATATTAGGCATGCGCATTAGTGATGAATATGAAGTTCCATATTTAATTAAAGGATCTAAACCTTTAGTTTCAATTAATTCTAATGATGATGAGGAATTTATAATCAATTTTGTTAACGAATCCTTTGATTTACATGATAATTTATGCAGATTTTTAATCGTTGAAAATGAATCTGATTATATATTATATGCGGTTTTCCACCACATAATATTTGACGCTTTATCAGATAATGTATTTAAACAAGATATGAAAAATATTCTTGAAGGAAATGAATTGAAAGTTGATGATTCATTCCTTAAAGTATCTGCTTTTACCCAGCAAATACAAGAATCCGAAGAATATGGTGAAGCTGGTGAATTTTATGATGAAATGCTAGTAGACAATGAGGAAGTTGGTATTTTATTAGAGAGTGAATTATCCGATAGACCTGGATTCAAGCAAATTAACCTAGACATAGATTATGACATATTCAAATCATTTTTAAATGAAAATGCAATTAGTGAAAACGCATTATTTACTAGTGCATTTGCATATACATTATCCAGATTTGTCGGTAGTGACAAAGTACTGTTTAACATCACAGACAACGGACGTGACAGATTCAATAATTACAATGCAATAGGAATGTATGTAAACACATTGCCTATGCTTGTTGATTGTAAAACTCAAGATACCACATCATTCATCAATTATATGTCAGATATCCTCTATGGAGTCATGAAATATGACTATTATCCATTCAGACAACTTGCAAATGAATACAATATTGACTCCAACATATTATTCCAATTCATGCCAGAATGGATTGAAAATGAGGATAAAACATCTGATGAAATAACTGAAGAAAGCATTAATGAAAACATAGATGAATTAATTAACGATTTCACAGCAGAAGTGATTCAGAAAGGCAGAAACTATACTTTAATCATAATGCATTCTGATAAATATTCTAAATCAATGATTGAAAGATTCATTAACTCATATAAATTAATATTATCACAAATGATTAAAGTTAATGAATTATCCGACATAAATTATGTTTCTAAATCAGATTTAGAACTTTTAGAGGATATTAATAAAACCGAACATCCTTTAATCTTTGAAGATCTCTTAGATGCGTTTAATAACAATCTTGCGAAATATCCGGACAATAACCTTGTTTCTTATAAGGATGTTTGTTATACTTATGGTGAAAGTGCTTTTATCGCAGATAAAATAGCTAAACAATTAACTCACCTAGGTGTCAAATCACAGGATAATGTAGCGTTCTATACTCAACGCTCAGAATATTACTTACTATCTGCATTGAGTATTTTATCTATCGGTGCTGTTTATGTTCCTTTAGATGATAATTTACCTGATGAAAGAATTAAACTGATATTGGAAGATACTGAAGCCAAGGTCATTATTGTTGATGATGAGACATGTGAAGATGCCGTCAATTTATTCGGAGACTATATGATTTTGAATGCATCAGAAATTATTAAAAATAATAAAGGTACATTATCTAATTTACCTACAATTTATGGTGATTTAGCCTGTATTTTATACACCAGCGTTACTACAGGTATTCCTAAAGGTGTAAAAATTACCCGAAAGTCCATTTTAAATGTGGCCGAGTTTTATAAAGACAAATATGGCTTAAGTAATAATGATGTTTATGGATTATTCTCCAACATCAGTTTTGATGCAGCACTTTTAGCTATGATTACTGTTTTATACTCAGGCGCCTGCTTATCAGTTGTTCCAGATGAGATTAGATTGGATATGAAATCATTGAATGAATATTTCATAGAACAAAATGTAACCCATACTCTCATTACATCCCAGGTAGGAAGATTATTCATGAAAGAAGTGGATAATACATCATTAAATGTCTTATTTGTTGGTGGTGAGAAATTAGGTGAATTTGAAAGCCCTGAAGATTACACTTTAGTTGATGCATTCGGACCAACAGAAGCCTGTGTATTCATATCATCAATTGAAAATATTGATAAAACAGATGCATCATCAATAGGATTTTTAAACTATAACACCAAAGTCTATGTCTTGGATAATGAATTTAGGCGCGTACCTATTGGTGCTGTTGGTGAATTATATGTATCCGGTTATCAAATCGCAAACGGATACTTAAATAGAGAAGAAGAAACTAACAATGCATTTTTAGATAATCCTTTCGATGAAGGGGATTATAATGAAATGTATCGTAGTGGAGATATGGTAAGAATATTGAATGACGGTTCATTAAGTATTGTAGGCCGTCGTGACGGACAGGTTAAAATCAGAGGAAACCGTGTAGAATTATCTGAAATTGAAACAGTTATCCGTGAATTAGATTATATTAAAGATGTTACAGTACAAACAATTAAAAATAATACGAATAATGAATTAGTTGCTTATGTTGTTGTTTCTAAAAAAATAGATGACCTTAAAGATAAGATTTGCAAATATGTAGGCGAATCCAAACCTGAATATATGGTTCCGTCCTTTATTATTGAATTAGATGAAATTCCATTAAATGTGAATGGTAAAGTAAATAAAAAGGCATTGCCTCAAGTTGATTTTGATAGTTTACATACAGAATATGTTGCCCCAACAAGTGAAACTGAAAAGATAATAGCACAAGCATTTGAAGATGTATTTAATCAAAAAGATGTTGGATTATATGATGACTTTTTCCATCTTGGTGGAGATTCTATTACAGCAATTCGTGTTATTTCATTACTTCAAAAAAATAACATTACCTGTACTGCCAGAGATATATTAAATAATAAAACTCCATACTTAATTGCAAAAAATATTAAAAATATAGAAAATATATCATATGATCCTGTTGAAGGAGAAATAGATTTACTTCCTATTCAAAGTTATTTCTTCGATAAAGTTAACGAAGATGGATTTTCACAAACATTCCTCTTAAAATCCAAAAAAGATTTGGATATCGATATTTTCCAAGATGCAGTGAATGAGTTAACCAATATTCATGACATGTTGCGTGCAAATTATAAACAGGAAAATGAAAAAGTAATTCAGGAAATATTGCCATTAGATAGCAATATTTGTAAAGTGAAAGTCTTTGATGCATCCAATAATCTTAAAGAATCTATTGAAGATATTTTTAATCAAACCAATGTTTCATTAAACAAGAACAAACTGATTGATATTAATATAATCCGTCATGAAACCGGCTGCTATGTACTTTTCAATATACACCATTTAATAATTGATGGAGTCAGCTGGAACATTTTAATAAACGATTTAACTCAAATTTATTCCAATTTAGAAGCAAAGCAAGAAGTTAACCTAGTAAGACCATATCCTTATAAAAATTGGGTTGAAAATGTGAAAGAATTGGTAAATAACATATCTGATGAAGAAAAACAACATTGGATAAAATTAAACAATCTACTGGATGATTCAAATATTAAAGGAAACAGTAATGCATTCGCATTTAATGTTGATGCTAAGTTTGATGCAAATAATTCCTTAATGTTATCTGAAGAAGAATATTTGGCTTTAGCAATATCTCGAGCATATAAAAAGACATATGGTGAGAATATAATATTCAATCGTGAATCTTATGGTCGTGATGAAAGTTTAGCAGACAATTCAAGAACAATTGGTTGGTTTACTAGCCAATACCCAACATTAGTTGAAGTAAATAACGGTTATGATAATATTTCCTTAATGCAGGACATTTATAGCCTTAAACAAGCATTCAAAGAGGTAAATTATTTAGGTTTAAATTATTCTTCCTTAATTTATACCACAGAAGAATTAGAATTTAAATATTGTCCAGTTACTTTTAATTTCTTAAGTACTGAATTCGCTTTCAAAAATGAATTGTTTGAATCAGTAAACTTTAACTCTGAATTAGAAGATGAAATTCATATTAACGAGATTGATTCTACATCATATGGTATCAGTTTAAATGTTTCTAGTATTAATAAAGGTTATGTTATAAAAGGAGAATATGCTGGTGAAACTTTTATCGGCGACAGCTTTGATGAATTTGTTGAGAATATTAAATCAGAATTAAGATTTATAAGTGATTTCGACATAAATCAAAAGGACATTGTTTGTTGTTTATCCGAATCTCAAATGGGTGTTTATTTAGATGAAAAAGTAAATGACAAAGGCAATGCGTATGCATGTACTGAAATTTTAAAATGTGATTTAGACAATGAAGAAATTATAAATGCCGTTTATTCCGTAATTGATAAACATCCTATTTTAAAAGGACGTATCCTTGACAATGGCGATATGCCTTTATTAGTTTGTGATAATTATCCTTCAATTGAAGAAATTAACACTGAGAATTATTCTGAATTAGTTAAACCATTTGATTTGAATAAATCACTAGCGGATTTCCATATTATCAATAATGAGAAAGGAAAATTCATATTTTATAATATTCATCACTTAATTATTGATGCTACTTCCCGTACAATATTGAATAAGGAAATACAAGAAGCTTTAGAAGGTAAATTAGATGATGTTATTGATTTAGGATTTGTCTATAGTAGTATGGACTCTTTTGAATGTAAATTTAAATCCGATTATCGCTCAGCATATGAATTCTTCAATAAAGAATTTGTAGATATGGACAATATTCCAGAATTATTGGCAGATGTTAGTGAATCTGCAGGCAGAGTTTCCCTCCCTATTAGAAATATTCGCAGCAGTATAGAAGAATACGCCCATAAAAATGGCATTACTATAGGTAATTTACTAAATGCAGTATTTGCATATACATATTCACGTTTTACTGGTAGTGACAAAGTTTACTTTAATTTCACAGAGCACGGCAGACATGAGGATTATAGCAAAAATGCTTTAGGCATGTTTGTTCGTACAATACCAATCATTACTAATTGTAATAATGATTCCACTAAAAATTATTTAATTAATTTTTCAGATTTAGTTTTAAATTCAATGCAAAACAGTATTTATCCATACAGATTGCTTGCAAATGAGTTTAATTTAAATAATAATGTAATGTTTGAGTATAACTCTGATTTAAATGATGTATCATATATTAAAGATGAAATCATTGTAGAAAATTATCCAAATGACTTCGTAAATGAATTTTCTTGCATCATTAATGATTTGAATGATGGATATGTTATTCATGTAGAACATTCAAGCAAATATTCTAATGAAACATGCATTAGATTTGCAAAAACATATGAACGAATATTATTTGAAATAATCAAAGTTAAAGAACTATCCGAAATCAATTACATAACAAAAGAAGATTTAAAACTTTTAGATTCCTATAATGAAACCGAACATCCGCTAAAATATAATGATGTTTTAGATGCATTTAATGAAAATCTTATTAAATATTGTGAAAATAAACTTGTATCTTTTGAAAATAATTCATACACTTATGGTGAAGGTGCATTTATTGCTGAAAAAATAGCTAAATCTTTAAAGAATTTAGGTGTTGATAAAGGTGACAATGTTGCATTTTTAGTTAAAAGGTCTGAACTATACATGTTCTCTGTTTTAGGTATTATGTCCATAGGTGGAGTCTATGTTCCTTTAGATGATGCTCATCCAGATGAACGTGTTGAATTCATACTAAATGATACAAAATCCAAAGTTATTCTTGTTAGTGATGAAACCTATAATCGCGTTAATTCTTTAGATAATAATTCAATTATTCTAAACATATCCGATATTTTAAGAGACAATATTGGAACAGTATCTGATTTGCCTGTGATTTATAATGATTTGGCTTGTATTTTATACACCAGTGGTACTACAGGCATTCCTAAAGGTGTAAAGATTACAAGAAAGTCCATATTGAACTTGTCTGAGTTTTATATCAGAACATTTGGTCTTGGTGAAGATGATGTTTATGCATTATTTGCTTCCATCGGATTTGATGTAGCGATGAAAGCTATATTCCCAACAATTTCTGCTGGGGCATGCTTGACCATAATTCCTGAAGAAATCAAACTAGATGTGAATGCAATGAATGAATATTTCATTAAGCAAGGTGTAACACACACAGAAATATCAACACAGGTAGCTAAAATCTTTATAAGTCAAGTGGATGAAACACCATTGAAAGTTTTAACGACTGGTGGAGAAAAACTAGGAGAAGTTGAAACAGATGTAGATTATCGTTTTGTAGATGAATATGGTCCGACAGAAGCATGTGTGGATGTAACCAGTATCGATTATGATAACAGAATTGATTCTTCATCAATCGGTTTCCTGCTTGACAATATCAAAGCTTATGTATTGGATGATGAGTTCAGACGTGTACCCGTTGGAGCAGCAGGTGAACTATACCTTGCAGGTAATCAAATTGCAGACGGATATCTAAATCGTGACGAAGAAACTCAAAAAGCTTTCCTTGAAAATCCATTCGATGAAAGAAAAGAATACAGTGTAATGTATAGGACTGGAGATATTGTAAGAGTCTTGGCAGATGGATCACTAGGAATTATTGGACGTCGTGACGGACAGGTAAAAATCAGAGGAAACCGTGTGGAATTAAGTGAGATAGAAACAATAATACGTAAAATTAATTATGTAGAAGATGTAACAGTCCAAATAGTTAAACATGACACCAATAATGAATTAGTGGCTTATGTAGTGATATCCAACAATTTAGATGACAATTTACTTACAGACTCCATACGCAATTATGTAAATTCCCAAAAACCAGAGTACATGGTTCCTTCATATGTAATTAAATTAGATGAAATTCCACTAACTGTTAATGGCAAAGTGGATAAAAATGCATTGCCTAAAGTAGATGTGGATAAATTACTTGCCGAGTATGTTACACCAAATACTGAAACTGAAAAGATAATTGTCAAATCCTTTGAAAATGCATTCAATCAAGAAAGAATTAGTTTATATGACGATTTCATTCGCCTTGGAGGAGATTCAATCATAGCTATGAAAATCGTTTCTGATTTATCCAAACAAGATATTAGCATCGATGCCAGAACCTTATTTAAAAATAGAACACCATACAATATTGCCCAAATTATTGATGGAAACGAAAAAGAATATGGATTTGAATTAGCCAGAAAAGGTAGTAAAAATCAGAATATGTTCTTATTACCACCAAATTCAGGATTATCATTTATTTTCTCCACATTAATTAAAAATATTGACTTCGATGGAAATATTTACATAATTGACGATTATAGATACGAATTAACAATAGAAGAAATTGAGAAAATTAATGGTACTGAAATCGCATTTGAAAAGTATTATGAAGCCATTAAAGACATTTTCCAAGATGGAGATATAATTGTTGGGTATTCACATGGATGTATCTTCGCACCATTAATTTGTGAACGCTTAGAAAAAAGCAAATATGTAGATAAATGTGTTCTTATAGATGGACTCCTGAAATTTAGTGAAAAAAGCAACTATGATGAAACAAAAATTAATCAACTAAAAGAAGATGCAGAAGTATTATTAAAAGATGCGGCAGAATATGAAAATGATGAGGAATTGAAAAATAAATTGATAAGCGTAGCCATAAGTAATTCTGAATGGAATTTCAAAAAACCAAAAGTCAAATCACATGTTATTTATTTATCTACAACAAATAAATGCAAAAAAGAATTGAAAGAAATTTCTTCAAACTATGAATATCATAATATTGATACTACACACGGAGACATTATTAAAAAAGACCTGCATAAAATCAACAAATATTTAAAATAAAAAGAAAAAGATTAAAGATTATCGAATGCGTGTTGAGCATCGGCTAATTTTTGATTAGCGAAAGTTATTCTACTATCAATTTCATTCGATGGTTTGTTAGCATCAAGCCCTGATTGAACATTATCAATAGCCGATTGTGCCCTCGAAAGTTCTAATCTAGCATCATTATATTTTTGAACATCATCTGCACCACCAGCATAAAAAGTTGATTTAACAGAGTCAAATTGTGATTCCAAATTAGAATATTTTGATCTCAATTGGGCCAAATCATCATATTGATTTCCTGATGAAATTTGGTCAGTGATTGATTTATTAACAATACTATAACCGGAAAATCCAACAAGAACTATTAGAAAAATGATTGAAATAATCCCAACAATGGAAATTAACATTGAAGTAGATTTAAATAAGTTTAATCTAGATTTTCTCATAATGCCACCAATATTTAATCTATAATAGTATAATGTTTATTGGTATTAATATATAATTTTTACTTACAAATTTTACCCTCCAATTAATTTTTTAAGTAAGAAAAAATAATGTAATATATAATGAAATCTACTACTAAATCACAAACATCAATTGCGAAATTCGAGGAATTTTTTGCAACATCATATAAGGATGATGTGTTTGAAATCCTTGAAACATATCCGGATAACCGATCGCTAACTGTAGATTATAATACATTAGAAGTGTTTGATCCAGACTTGGCGGATTTGTTAATAGATAAGCCAGAGGAAGTTATTGAGGCTGCTCAAATAGCTGTTAAAAATATCGACCCCTTAGCTAAAGATGCTGATTTAAACATTCGTTTTAAAAATGTGACAAATATCATTCCTTTAAAAATATTATTAAGTAAATATATTGGAACATTTGTTGCTGCAGAGGGTATTGTAAGAAAAACAGATGAAATAAGACCCCGCATTGAAACTGCTGTTTTTGAATGTAGAGGCTGTATGCGCCTGCATGAAGTTGAGCAAACTTCCGACAGAACAATTTTAGAGCCTTCTTTATGTGGAGAATGTGGTGGAAGGTCTTTCAGATTACTCCAAGAAGAATCACATTATATTGACACACAAACAGCAAGAATGCAGGAACCTTTAGAGAATTTATCCGGAGGAACTGAACCTAAACAGATGTTGATGATTTTAGAAGATGATTTAGTAGATGAATTAAATCCTGGAGATAAAGTAAGAATTACTGGAACATTGAAAACGTTTAGGGAAGAAAGAAGCGGTAAATTCAAAAATTATATTTATGTAAATCATATTGAGCCTTTAGAGCAGGAATTTGAAGAACTGCATTTATCTGAAGAAGATGAAGAGGAAATTTTAGAACTATCAAAAGATCCTAACATTTATGAAAAAATTATCAAATCAACTGCCCCTTCAATCAGAGGTTATCGTGATGTGAAAGAATCCATTGCATTGCAATTATTTGGAGGATCTGCAAAACAACTTGAAGATGAAACCCGTTTAAGAGGAGATATTCATATTCTTATTGTAGGGGACCCAGGTATCGGTAAATCCCAAATTCTTAAGTATGTTTCTAAATTAGCTCCAAGAAGTATTTATACAAGCGGTAAGGGTACTACTGGTGCTGGTTTAACTGCAGCCGCAGTTAGAGATGAATTAGGTGGATGGTCACTTGAAGCAGGTGCATTAGTTTTAGGAGACCAAGGTAATGTGTGTGTTGACGAATTGGATAAAATGAGGTCAGAAGACCGTTCAGCACTTCACGAAGCACTGGAACAACAGACAGTCAGTATTGCAAAGGCAGGAATTATGGCAACATTAAATTCAAGATGTTCCGTTCTTGCAGCAGCAAACCCGAAATTTGGAAGGTTTGATAGGTTTAAAGTTTTAGCTGACCAAATTGAATTGCCACCCCCAATTTTATCTCGTTTTGATTTGATATGGATTGTTGAAGATAAACCAAGTAGAAAAGGTGATTCAGAGCTTGCACAGCACATTCTTAATATTCACCAGTCCAATGCTGTGGATTATGAAATTGAACCTGATTTGCTTAGAAAATACATTGCTTATGCACGTAAAAATGTTAATCCCGTTTTAAGTGACGAAGCAAATGAAGTATTAAAAAATTTCTATGTGGATACAAGAAACAGCAGCGGCAATACTGAAGAGAACACTGTCGTTCCAATTACTGCAAGGCAACTTGAGGCAATCATCCGTTTATCAGAAGCCTGTGCTAAAGTAAAATTAAAAGAAGTAGTAGAAAAAGAAGATGCGAAAAAAGCAGTAAGGCTTCAAATGGCGTCCCTCAAAGATGCAGGTGTTGATCCTGAAACCGGTGAAATCGAAGCAGACATTGTTGGTGGAGGAAGGCCAAAATCCGAAAGGGATAAAATGAGTACTCTTGTAGATGAAATCAAATTAATCGAAGAGGAATATAATGGACAGGCTCCATTAACTGTTTTAAAATCCAATATGGAAGAAAAACATGGTGTGAGTGAAGATAAAGTTGATAATCTTATAAGAAACTTAACACAAAGAGGAATATTATACGAACCAAGTCCAGGAAATGTTAAAAGGGTGTAATTAATATTCATGACCAAATAACCTGTTATCGGAAATTTGAATGAAACTCCAAAAACTTTTTTCCGATACCAGCATATGCATATCTTTCAAATACATTCTATTTAGCGATGGCAACTCATGTTTTTTAGTTTAATATTTTCTCAACTTGTTTAATATCCATTTTTGTTTTTATTGCAATTTCTTTTATAGTCATTCCAGAATCATATAAGTTTTTTATTATTTCTTTTTTACCTTCAATCATACCCTCTTTCATACCTTCAATCATGCCTTCTTTCATACCTTCAATCATGCCTTCTTTCTTACCAATTTCTAATCCATCTTGTTTTTTTAGTTCACCATATTCATATATTGCACTCATTTGATCACCCAATAAATATAATAATATATTTTTTAGTTCTTTATTTTCAACAAATTTATCTACCAATAGCCATTCAATACCAAAACATAATCTTTTCGTTGATGACGGTATATCATTTAATTTAATTAATATATCAGCTGTTTTTTTAATGTTTTGTTCAATGTTTCGATTTTTGGTCATGATTGGAGCTAGTGAAAAATATATACATTCTTTTCGTGTGATATTAATTTCCTGATTATATTTTTCTTCAATTTCATTAATAATTTTTTCTCCATCAAAAATATCATTTCCAATAACGTCATAATTGAAAGTATTTGTATCATTTACTTTATATGAAACTTTTTTTGATTTTTCTGCAGTACTTATTACACAGAGATTTACTTGTTTATCATTTTCTTTTTTGTAATCGGTAATTGACACATAACAGTGCACTCTTTGTGAAAATTTCTCATTAACTTTTGTACTTTGAAATTCTATTATCAGATTTTCATCATCCAACTCCAATATTAAATCCGGCCTGAATGTAGTAGGGTCTATTAATCGCAACTCTTTTGTCCAGATTTTTTTGACATTTGATTTTTTATTTGTAATATTTAGAAGAATTTCCACATCTTCTTCAGCAATATCCTTAAAAATCATGTCCTCTTGAAATTCAGCCATATACAATTCACCACCAATAATCGATATGAAAACTTTATTTTAAAAGGTTAAATAGATTGATAATTAAATTAAACTAAGTTAATTTATATAAAAAGAATTTATAATAAGAATATTTATTTTTTATAAGAATATTTTAATTTAAAATCAATTTTACTTATCAAAAACAATTTTTTAATCTGATGAAAATAGCTAATATGACTACCACGAACAACCTACTGCAAGTTTCTTTGCATGGATAACTTAATAAATGATTAAAATAATATTTAATATATTATACTTATACTAATTTTTATGAGGTGATAATATGGATAATTATGAAGATTTATTAGAAAGAGCAATAGACCAATTACCTCCTGAAGTATTTGAACACAAAAGATTTAAAATTCCTAAAGCTTATTCAGATATGCAAGGTAATAGAACATTCATTAAAAATTTTAAAGAAGTGAGTGAAGGTTTAAATAGAGACCCACAACATTTATTAAAGTTCTTAATGAGAGAGTTAGGTACTGCAGGTAACGTAGACGGTTCTAGAGCTATATTACAAGGTAAATTTACCCATTACTTAATTAATGAAAGAATTGAAGATTATGTAGACAAATATGTCATTTGTCATGAATGTAACAGACCAGATACTAAAATTATAAGAGAAGGTAGAATATTCTTATTAAAATGTTCTGCTTGTGGTGCAACAGCCCCACTTAAACAATTATAATTTTTTATCTTCTTATTTTTAAAGGATTTTTATGTTTTGTATAGAGTGTGGAAGCGAAGATAAACAGATGGTAGGAGAAATCTGCATTGACTGTTTTTTAAAGGATTTTAAGATGATTGAAATTCCAAAAAACATTGATGTCGAAATATGCAGCCATTGCAATAGCAGATTGGAAGAAGGAAAATGGAGTGAATCTTACCTTCCGGAAGATGAAATAATCTATCGAGCACTAGAGAGAAATATAAAAATCAATGATTTGGTTGAAAATGAAGAAATCAACCTTGAAATTGACCAGATTAAAGGTACAATAGCTAATTGTTTTGTTGAAGTTGTCGGTGAAGTTTATGGAGTTTCAATTGATGAAACTCACGATACAGAAGTTAGAATTAAAAAAACTGTTTGCCCGCCATGCAGTAAAATGCAATCAGGATATTATGAAACAGTAATTCAATTTAGAGCAGATAATCGTGAAATAACTGCTGAAGAATATGCAAAAGCAGACGAAATAGTAGCAAGAACCCTAGATAAACAGGCAAAAGTAGATAAATTAGCATATTGTCCTCAAATCGCAAAACTTAAAGAAGGTTATGATTACTATATCGGATCTTTTAAAACAGGCCGTAAAGTGGCAGAAGCACTGAAAGACGAATTTGGAGGAGTTATTAAAGAATCTCCAAGACTTATAAGTGAAGATAAATCTACCGGAAAAGGCCTTTATAGAATCTGGATTTCAGTCAGAATTCCTGAGTTTGAAAGAGATGACATAATAGAATTTGAAAATAAGATAATTCAGGTTACAGATATTGATAAAAACAGAGTTGTTGGAACAGACATTAAAACAAACAAAAAACAAAATATTCCACTAAAGAATATGGAGGACATTAAACTTGTTAAAAAGGCAGATGAAATAGAAACCACAACCATAATATCAATGTCTCCAAAAATAATTCAAATATTAGATCCAAGCGATTATTCTGCTGTTGATTTGGAAATGCAGGATGGATTCAGTGATTATAATATTGGTGATGAAATCAAAATTATCAAAATTGAAAATTACATTTACTTAATCAAGTGATAAAGATGAATATTGAAGAAAAAATTCAGTTAATTGAAGAAGGAACCTTAGAAGTTATAGATACTGAAGAGTTAAAAGAAATTCTTGAAAAAGAACAACCTATAGCTTATACCGGTTATGAGCCTTCAGGAAAAATTCATTTAGGACATGCAGTAACTGTACAAAAACTTAAGACTTTGCAGAAGTTAGGTTTTAAAATTAAAATATTGCTTGCAGATTACCATGCATTTTTAAATGGAAAAGGAACAGTTGAAGAGATTACTGAAACCGCTGAGTACAATAAAAAATGTTTCCAGGCATTAGGTCTTGATGAAACTACAGAATATATTTTAGGATCCGAATTCCAATTAGAAAGTGAATATGCAAATAAAATTTATCAATTAGCTACATTAACTACATTAAAAAGAGCAAGACGAAGTATGGATCAGGTAAGTCGTGCAGACGATAATCCAAAAGTAGCCAGCGTAATTTATCCCCTTATGCAAACCGTTGATATGGCTGCTCTTGAAGTAGATGTTGCATTGGGTGGTATGGAACAGAGAAAAATCCAAATGTTGGCACGTGAAAACCTTGAAAAAATAGGTGAAAATGTTCCTGTCTGTATTCACACTCCATTATTACATGGACTTGACGGTGATGCTAAAATGTCCTCAAGTAAAGGCAACTATATCGCAGTAGACGATTCTGTTGAAGAAATCACCAAAAAAATCAATAAAAGTTACTGCCCTCAAGGAGAAATTGAAGGAAATCCTATGATTGAAATCGCAGAAACTTTTGTCTATCCGAATCAAGATACATTACTTATTAAAAGACCTGAAAAATTCGGTGGAGATATCGAATTAACTAAAGAAGAATTACTCAAAGACTTTAGTGAAGGCAACTTACATCCAATGGATTTAAAAAATGGAATTAAAGATTTCTTAATTGAATTCTTTGCCCCAGTAAGAGAATACATGGAGGAAAATTAAATGGAAGAAGAAGAATATCAAATGGGTTTACCAAACGGTGTTGGAGAAGCTATGCTTGCACATACAATAGAAAAATTTGATGTGAAACTCGAACACGGAGAATATGGACCAAGACTTATAGGTTCATATGAAGAGCTTGAAAAAGCAAAACAATTCTTGGCAGACGCTATTGCTGAGAGACTAAAAGAATTGGAAGGATAATATCCTTCAATTTTACTATTTTTTAAAAATCACAAAATACAATCTTTGCACAGTCCAACATGGGGCGCTACAGCTTTTTTAATATCAGATGAAACCTTATTAATGCCGTTGCTCGCATCAATGATTTCATGGTTAAATTCTTTAATGATTTCTAAATAATTGGCTTTAACTCCAGTTAAGAATTCCTCATTTTCAAATTCATCTTCACCAGAGGTTCTTGCAACTGATGTCTTAACATCCAAATCCAGAAGCAAAACCAAATCCGGCTTTTTCGCATATTTATTGAGTTCACGAATCCACTCAGCAGGTTCTTGATAAGCTAAGCTTGAAATAAATGACCTGTCAGATATGAAAACCTTTTTATCATCAGACAATTTATCCATTATGAGCATCCTGTCTGCTGCAAAAAGCAATCCTAATGTTTTTTGAACCTTATCCGTTTCTGCATCCGGTCTCTGCAGGATTTCTCTTATTAATTTACCAACTTCTGAATCAGTTGGTTCCACTATCGTTTCAACTTCCAAACCATTATTTTCTAACCATTCTTTCAACATTTGAATTTGAGTGGATTTACCAGCACCATCAATTCCTTCAAAAACAATATACATAGAATTAATTTTAGTTAAAATATTATTTAAAATATGACAATTAACTTCATTTTTAAATAATACAAAAAACAAATCTTTAAGTGCTAAAAATTATTAAGGTGTAAATAAAAAATGGTTTTATCAGAATTATTAGCTCCAGCGGGCTCTTATGAAGTACTGGTGATAGCAGTAAATGCTGGTGCCGATGCAGTTTATTTCGCAGGTCAGAATTATGGTGCCAGGGCTTTTGCTAAAAACTTTACAATGGAAGAAATTGAAAAAGCAGTTAAATATGCTCATTTAAATAATGTTAAAGTCCATGTTACAGTCAACACATTAATCAACAATTTTGAAATATTAAATGTAATCGATTATCTATTCAAATTATATCAAATCGGCGTTGATGCAGTCATCGTGCAGGATTTCGGATTGATACAACTATTAAAGAAATTAATTCCGGATTTAGAAGTTCATGCATCTACTCAAATGGCGTTAAGTAATTATAGTGCAATGAAATGGGCTTGGGAAAATAACATTAAACGGATTGTTCTTCCAAGGGAAAAAAACATTCAAGAAATTAAAGCAATCCATAATCAATTGAAGAAAGAAAATATTGATTTGGAACTTGAAGCCTTTGGTCATGGCGCACTGTGTTACTGCGTATCAGGTAACTGTTATATGTCTTCATACAATAGCGGAAGAAGCGGAAACCGTGGAGCCTGTGCACAGCCATGCAGAAGAGAATATCGTCTAAAATACAGAGGATACAATGTCGGGAATGGATTTTTGCTGTCAACACATGACCTTGCAACATACAATAATATTCACGCAATATCCGATACTGGAGTAACTTCCCTTAAATTGGAAGGAAGAATGAAATCTGGAGACTATATTGGGACCATTGTCAATAGCTACAGAAACATTATTGATGGAAATCCTGGAGATTGGGAAAAAGACCTGCACCTTGTTTTCAACAGGCAATTTACCAACGGATATATAATGAACGATAAGCCCGGTGAAGTGATGGGAAGAGGCAGTTCCGGACATGAAGGATTATATATTGGTGACATTACCAACATTGATGGGACAAAAGTAACTATTAAAATTAAAAACAGAGAAATTCCTGTAATTTTAGAAAAAGGCGATGGAATTGCATTTAAATATAACGGCAAAATCAAAGGAATTTATCTTGAAAACATTATAAAGCAGGATGAAAACGAAATCATTATTGATACTACACGTCTTGTTAAAGTTGGAACAGAGGTTTTCATTAGCTATTCTGCAAAGACACATGAAAGCCTAAAACAATTTAAAAATGAAACAATCAAAAGTAAAATCCCCATTAATGTGACTTTCAATTTCCAAGAGGATTTGACTGCAAACATTAAAGTAGAATATTATATGGGCGATGAATTAATTAACTTCAGGCACAAAGGAATTGCAAGATTTGAAGAGGCTAAAAACAGGCCAATTACAAAAGAATCAATAATTGCCCAACTTGAAAAAACTGGCGGAACACCATTTTACATGGGAAAAATTACATTTAATGATATGCAGGAAAATTTATTTATTCCAATCAGCGGATTGAATAAAATTAGAAGAGAAATCCTGGATAAAGCACAGGAATTACTCTTAAATCATTATACCCCAACCAAAAAATCAATAAAAGCAACAAGAAAATTGATTGAAGAGTTTAAAAGCAATTATGAAAAATATGAAAATAAAACAAATACCAAAGCAAAATTATCCCTTTTTGCTAACGATTTGGATCAGGTTAGGGCAGCCAACGGATTTGACTTAAAAAGAATTTATTTGGATGTAAACTGTTCATATAACAACAAAAATGATTATTATTCAAACATCAAAGATATTTTAAAGGAAGCCAACCAAATTGCACCTGAAATTGAAATTGTCTGGGTTTTATCATCATTCATTAACGAGTATGAATTAATTAAAGCTAATGAAATAATTAAAGAATTGGAAAGTGAAGGATATATGATATCCGTCATGATTGACTCCCCAGGAATGGAGAAAATATTTGATTGCCCAATTTATGGAAACCATAACTTAAATATATGGAACTCCTATGCTGTTGAAAGCTTATCAAAATATAATGGATTGATTTTATCCTCAGAACTTTCAGGACGTGAAATTAAAGAGATTACCACAAAAAATTACATTAAAAATACTGATTTGGAAATGATAGTTCATGGTAATCTGGAAGTCATTGTAAGCCGTGATGATTTTACAAACTTAAATGATGGGCGAGACTTTATTATTTCAAACAATGCAGAATATGCAACATTGGAAGATAAAAAAAGAAAGAAATTTAAATATAAAGTATTTTTCGATTACAATAAACAAAGCCATATTTTAAACAAAGATTGTTTATGCCTGATTGAAGAGATGAACGATATTAAAAGTCTGAACTTAGATAATTTAATCGTTGACTGCAGATATTCAAATGAAAAATACACCAAACAAATTTTATCAATCTATAACGATAGTTTAGGGGATATCGACGATGAAAAATTATCTGAATTCAAATATAAAATAATGGATTTCTCACAATCATATATCAATAAAGGAAATTACATTGAAGGAAGGTTACATGAAGATACCTGAATTACTAGCACCCGTCGGATCCATGGAGCATTTAAGAATTGCAATTAATGCAGGTGCCAGCTCCGTTTATTTGTCCGGAAAAAATTATGGTGCAAGAAAGTTTGCCCAAAACTTTACTCTAGATGAAATACACGAAGCGGTAAAGCTTTCACACCTGCATAATGTACGCGTTTACGTTACAGTCAATACATTAATTAAAGAAAAGGAACTTGAAAGTGTCTTGAATTATTTAAATGAGTTATATGCAATTGGTGTTGATGCTGTTTTAATTCAGGATTTAGGATTAATAGAACTGATCAACAAACACATTCCAAAACTTAAAATTCATGCTTCAACACAATTAACATGTGAAAATCAGCGAAAAATAGATTATCTTGAAAGTAAAAATGTTAAAAGAATTGTTCTGCCCCGTGAGATGAGAAAAAAAGAAATTGAAAACTTAAAAACTAATATGGAACTTGAAATCTTTGCCCATGGTGCACTTTGCTATTCATATTCGGGACAATGCCTAATGAGCAGTTTTAAAGGTGGAAGAAGTGGAAACAGAGGAACCTGTGCTCAGCCATGCAGACAAAAATACAGATTAAACAACAAAGAGGATTACTACATATCACCAAAAGATTTATGTTTATATGATGAGCTGAAAGAAATAGCTGAGTTAAATATAAAATGCATCAAAATTGAAGGAAGAATGCGTTCAAAAGAATATCTGGGCATAGTTATAAGTGAATACAGAAAGGCCTTAAACAAACTAAAAAGCAATAAAACTTCAAAAACAGAAATGCTCAATTTGGTTTTCAATAGAGGATTTACAAAAGGACAATTCACCAACACTTACCAAAGAAGTATAAGACCCGGACATTTAGGTTTGAAGATTGGTAAAGTGCATGAAGTTAAAAATTCACAAATCGCAATTAAAATTGATGACAACATCAAAACAATTCCTGAAAAAGGCGATGGATTATTGTTTATTAAAAAAAGTGATGACTACGGAATGGAAATATCACAAAATCCAATTGTAACAACATTAAATCACTTTAACAAGAATAAATTTAAACAAATTAAAGACATGACAAGACCAAATAAAGTTTTAATTATTAAAAAAGTTCGTCAGAACAAGAAAAATAAATTTAAACTGGAAAATTCTGATGTTTATTTGACAAAAAGGAATTCACTGACAAAATTAGTTAAGGAAATAGAAAATAAAGGTTCTAGCTTTGTTAAATCCAAATTAATTTTAACATTTTCACTAAAAAATAAATATCCTCAACTGAAAGGACGTTTGACTTTAGCCAATCAAAAAGTTGTAACTTGTGAAGTGAGTGGAACCACTAAATTTGAAATACCATTAAAAAGAAACGTCACACAGGAAACAATTAAAAAGCAACTATCTAAATTAGATAATTATCCATTCCAGATAACACAAATCAACATGAACTATGATGGTAGCCTATTTATTCCTATTAAAGAAATCAATAAAATACGAAGAGAATTGCTTGAAGGATTGGAAACTGAAATTCATAAATTACATGAAAATAAAAAAGAAAAAATCACATTTAAAGAAAATCCACAAAATAGAAGTGAAAAAATATCACTGTCATATTATACAAATAATTTAGATGATTTGGAATTGATTAACGGTGTTAAAAGAGTTTATTTAGAGATTCCTCCAAATGACAGCATTAACTTCATGGTCAATTTCCTGAAAAAGGCGGTTGAAATTACATATTCTAAAGATTATGATTTGATATGGAAATGGCCAGATATTGCCCATGATGACCTGATTAAATCATTAAATAAAGTTAGAGGCATTTTAAATAAAATGGGTTATCAGTTAAAAGTAATGTCTAATGATTTTAAAGGAGATTATGGTCCTTATTCAATGAATATAACAAATACTGAATCCATAAACTCCTTAAAAAATTATGAATTGATTACAATATCTCCTGAGCTTAGAAAAAAGGATTATGAAGACATTATTAAAAATTGTGAAGATAACTCAAAAATAGAACTTTTAGTTCATGGATCTGTTGAATTAATGAAAACGCGATACGGATTTAAGGAAAATATTAATAATGCCGATTTAATTGATAATAAGAATAAGAAATATCCAATAAAATATAATTTATCTGGAGAAGAATTAATTATATTTAATAGTGAAGACCTTTCATTGATTGATGAAATAGAATATTTAGCATCTATAGGATATGTTAACTTTTCAATAGATGGGCGTTATAAAAATAAAGATTACATTAAAATGATTGATTTATATAACGATATTTTAAATGGTAAAAAGATAAATAAAGAAATTTTTAGAAATACAACTAAAGGCAATTACTCTTCAAATGCTCTAGGCAAATAACTAATTATATATAAATATTAAATAATCATAAGGGTTTGGTTTAAATGGAAGGAGACTTACATACATTGCAAGAAATAAAAGGTATAGGAGATAAAATCTCTGAAAAGATAATAAGAAGTGTTGGGGGAGAAGAAGAACTCCAGAAAATAATTGATGATGTTGATGTTGAAAGAATAATTAATATTGATGGAATTAGTCAAAGAAAAGCTATTCAAATAATGAACCAACTATTGAATAACGACAATTATGAATTTATGAAAAGTGACAGAGCTTTAGAGATTTACGAAGACATAATAAATAAAATGCTATCATATTCAAATACATCATATTCCAAAAATAGAATCCTTTTATTATCCCCTTCAAAAGACCTGAATAAAATCAAAAAACAAGCCAAATTTATTATGGATGCTAAAAAAGAAGTATCACAAATGCCAATAATTAAATTAAGAGGCCTAATGAAAAATTTAAAAGAGCTTGAAGAGCCAAAAGCTGAATATGATGCCAGTAAAGTTATCCTTGTTGAAAATGAAGAAGATAACTCCTATCTAACCGATTTAGGCCTTAACCAATACTACCCAATCATTACTGCAAGCGACTCCCCATTACTACAAGAGGAATTAATGAATTACGATTTAATATTTTATGTTTATTCTCAAGGTATTCTTGATTTTGAAGGAATGCCAAACCTTGTTATGATTAATATTGAGGAAAATGACTATGAAATTGTTCCGGAAAAAATTATAAACTTTTTTACACAAAACCAAGACATTTTTCAAAGAGTTCATGAAATCCAAAAAATCAGAAACCAAGAAAGTGTTTTGGGAGACATTATCCCCATCATTGATGAATTAAATATCGTTGATAAAAAAGAAGTGGATATTGACGAACTTGTTAATTCACTTAAATATGAGATGGATGAAGAACTTGAAAAGTCAATTAAAAATGTTGATCTTGAAGGAGATGAAATTCTCAATTTATTAAATAATAATTTCCCACCAAAGATTAGCAAAATATTTGACGACATTATAAGTAAACGTAAAGCAATTATCAAAGATGAAACCGGAATGGATTTTGACCCATATCTCAGAAAATATCCAATCGAAATTGATGAACAAGAAATACAAAGAGTAAAACTAGAACGCTCATCCAAAAAAGAAAACGATATTTTCGATATTAAAAAAAGTGCATCCATACAGTTAAATTCAATCAAACAAAAAGCAATAGAAGAAGTTAAAGATGTAATTAAGTTTGATTATGAATTTTCACTAGGAAGCTTTGCATACGAATATGACCTTGTAGAGCCAGAATTCAGTGAAGACATTAGATTAAAGGGAGCACTACATTTAGATTTATCACTTAAAAAAGATGATGAAAATATTCAAAAAATCGATTATGAATTAACACAAAAAGAGAATGTTGCACTTTTAACCGGAGCAAACAGCGGCGGTAAAACAACACTTTTAGAAACCCTAACCCAAATTTCCATAATGGCCCAAATGGGACTGCCAGTAAGTGCTGATGCATGTGAAATAAAATTATTTGATGAGATATATCACTTTTCTAAAAAAAGATCACTTGATGCAGGAGCATTTGAATCCTTTTTGAATGTATTTATTCCAATAGTAACAACAGACAGTGAAAAATTAGTTTTGCTGGATGAACTTGAAGGAATAACCGAACTGGAAGCTGCTGTTAAAATCATATCAACATTCATAGATATGATTAAAGAATCCAATTCCTATGGAATAATTGTAACCCATATGGCAAGAGAATTGATGAATTATACAGACATTCGAGTAGATGGTATTGAAGCAAAGGGATTAGATGAAAACTATAATTTGATAGTGGACAGAACCCCAAGAATGAATTTCCTTGCAAAAAGTACACCAGAATTAATTTTAAAAAGAATATATGAAAAATCAGATGATGAACTAAAAGCGGTATATGCAAGAATATTAGAAAAATTCTAAATACTATATATCACATAAATTTTAACAATGAAAGTTCGGAACAAAACAAAAAATTCAGATATTCAAAGAATAAATCAAATCTATAAAGTCCTTAAAAAAAATGATTTCGGATATTTAATAGAAGAAAACACATTTTTTAAAACATTTCCCTTCCTCAGAAACAGAAAAATAAATGATGATGCGGAATTACTTGATGGAACAATTCCTATAAGAGTAAGAAAAGTATTGGAGGAATTAGGTCCCGCATTTATTAAACTAGGCCAAATGCTATCTACAAGACCGGATTTAGTTGGACTTGAAATATCTGAAGAATTGGAAAAATTAAGAGATGAAACACCAATCACTGATTTTAGTGAAATAAAAGAAGTTATTGAATCCGAATTAGGACTTCCATTAGATAAAATTTACAAAGACATTGATGAAACACCAATTGGTTCTGCTTCAATAGGACAAGTCCATACTGCTAAATTAAAGAAAGACAATAAAAAAGTAGCCATTAAAGTTCAAAAACCAAAAAGCGAAGAAATAATAATGAGCGATTTAAAAATAATGAAATTTTTAGCAGTGCGAATCGACAGATACATAAATAAATCAAAAGTTTATAATTTCCCCGCAATCGTTATGGAATTTGAAAAAACGATTTTAAAAGAAATAAATTTCTTAGAAGAAGTAAGAAATATGGAAGTTCTTGCAAACAACTTTAAAACAATCCCATACATACATATTCCTGAAGCATATATACAATATTGTTCCGGAAAAGTAATAACAATGGAATTCATTGAAGGAAAACAATTATCTGAAGTTATTGAAGATAAATCTGACAAGTATAATAAAAAATTAATAGCAAAAAGAGGAATGGATTCCTACTTTAAACAAGTAATGATTGACGGTTTTTTCCATGCTGATCCCCATCCGGGAAATATAATAATTTTAGATAAAAATAAGGTCTGTTACATTGATATGGGAATGATGGGAATTCTAGATGATACATTTAAAGAAAATCTAGCAGAGCTTATTTTATTATTAATTAATGGTAATACGGATAATATTATCAACCAATTAATTTATATGGACATAATTACACCAGCACAAAATACACCTGAGCTGAAAGCAGATATTAATGACTTGATGAAAAAATATTATGGAACAAAATTAAAAAATGTGAATGGAAGCATTGAAGATCTGCTGGATGTAATGGTAAAAAATAATGTGGTATTGCCAAGAGAATTTGTAATGATTGCAAGAGGATTGGCTTTAATTGAGGAAAGTGGTAAAAAGTTAAATCCCGAATTTGATACTGCTGAAGAACTTAAAGGGTTATCTAAAAAAATCATTTTACATAAAGCATCCCCACAAAGATTAGTGAAAATAGGTTCAAATTATCTCCTAGAAATAGGACACTTAGCAAAAAATCTTCCAAACACAGTCAATAATACACTATCAAAATTAGAAGAAGGCGACATTACAATAAAACTAAAACATGAAGGAATAAGTGAAATATCAAAACAAGTAACAACAGCAATAATTATTGCAGCATTAATTGTTGGATCTTCACTTGCATTATTTGCAGATAAAGGACCTACATTATTTAATATCCCTATTCTTGGATTAATTGGTTATATAATAAGTTTCGCATTAGGAATGTATCTTGTAGTCCAATATATAATGTTTAATTTGGATTAATAAAAAAATTATATTAATAACATATATAAAGATAATAAGATATTCAGAAAATAGGAAATATAACATGGTAAAAATTGATCAATATCTTAATAAATTTAAAGAAAAAATTACAAAAAGAGAAAATAACATAACACTTATCAGCCCACAAAAAGAAACAATGGTGTTTGATGCAGTTAATCTTGATACAAACAATACTTGCAATCAAAGATGCCGCTTTTGCTTTACATCATTTAATGAAAAACCAATTAACATGGACATAAATACTTTTAAAGCAGTGCTTGAAGTATTGCCCCTAGTTAAAGATTATGCTGGGGGAGGATATGGATTTTATTTTTCATGCATATATGAACCTACGATAAATCCATTATTTTTAGAATATTTAGATTTATTGCCAGATATAGCCAAAAATAAGTGTTTTTTAACAACTAATCTTGCAAAACCCATGGATGAAGGGTTTATAAAAAGACTATTGTCTGCAAATATCCGTTTAGTAAATATTTCAATAGAAAGCCTGAAACCAGAAAGGTTTGAATATATTACTCAAAACAAGAAATTTAACCATTATATAAATAATTTGAATACATTAGAAAAAGTTATTAATGAAATTGATATAGATATTCCGATTTTGAGATTTATTACCATATTATTAAAAGAAAATAAAGATGAAATTATTGATTTAGTAAAATATACATGTAAACATTTTCCTATAGAATCACATGAAATCAGAACCCCATTTATCAACTATTATGAAAATATGGGATGGAACAAAAAGCAATATTTATCAAAAGAAGAAGTGGATGAAATAATAACCCAATTAAATAAATTAGAATGTATAGTTGATACAGTCATTATGTCCTCCGAAGATTTAGAAAAATATGAAAATGAAGAAAATAATAAAGAAAATGAAAAATTAGACAGTTACCAAAAAGCCATAAACCGTTTTAAAATCGTAGAAGACTATGAATATTTATTTTTAAGGATTAATTCTGATGGAACATGCATTGATAAAAAGAATAATGTTGCCGAAAAAATATCTCTTGAAAATCCTAGAAAATATTTTAAAGATAAACTCTTTGAATTATATTCCTATAGAAGCGAAGCAGCAGCATGTTCGGATTATGGCGGATATGAAAATCCTGATTCAGGAGATGGATTTATTTTAGTTGATAAAATCAGTGAAAATGATGCATATATCGAATTTACTGGATGGTGTTGTCCAGATAGAAAAGTTAATACTGACAAACTCATTATAAAACTAACCGGACTAGATGGCGATGTAAATTACTATCATGCATCAACGAAAAAGAGATTCGATGCAGACGAATTTAAAGAAAAAGAAAAAGGATGGTGTGGAGGATATACCACATACATTGATAAGAACAAACTTAAAAATAACAAATATTACATCGATTTAATTTATGAAACTGAAACTAGCCAAATTATTAGTTATAGATGGGAAAATTTCATATTAAGTTTGAACTAAATATTGCATAGTATATTATTTATATCATTTTTTCAAGAAAATATAGTATTTTAATGATTGATTATATTATCACTTAATTAAAAATTTTTTTAAGTGAATAGCAATGCATATCCAATATATTTTAAATCAATTTCATCATGCCGATGAAAAAAAATTTTGAACTAAAAAAACATATTTCAATAGAATTTTCATTTCAATGAAAATTAATGGCAATCATTCAATGGTGTGTTCCATTTGAGTTGGGAAAACCAGCCTATATGCAGTACCTTTTTCCTGTTTAATCAGACTTACATTTCCTCCCAACTGTTTAGTTAAGCTTTTGATTATTTCACAGCCCAAATTTGTACTTATATTATCCATATCTTTAATGCCGACACCATTATCCTTTATTATTAATTCAGCAACATTATTGCCAACATTTCTTATTTCCTTAGTTATCTTATTGTTAGGTGAGGTCTTATCTGGAAATGCATGTTTAATGGCATTCATGGTTATTTCATCAATAATCAGAAGCAGAGGAGTGATAACTTCTATAGACAAATCCAAATCCTCATCAACATAAGTTTCAAACTCAATATTATTAGGAATATCAACCACATTTATTGTCTGTTTATCATGATCAACCAAATAATCTCTCAAATTAATATTTTTAAAATCATTGGAGTTATAAGTCTTTTCATGAAGCAATGCGAGAGAATTTAAACGTGTTTGCATATGTTCAATAATCAAATCAGGATTATCCTTGTACGCTCTTTTTTCAAGGTTTAAAAAACTGCTTAGAATTTGCAGGTTGTTTTTAACCCTATGATGAATTTCTTTTATTAAAATCAGCCTATTTTCATTGGATACTATTAATTGTTCCTGTTTACGTCTTTCTTCAGTAATATCTGTTAAAAAACCTAGACTATGTGGTGTATTTCCATATTCAAAACGCTCAATATACAAATCAACGATTTTCCTATTGTCTGGATTTCCATCAACATAATAACAAAAAGTTTCATCAATTTTATTTATTTCACCATCTACCAATTTTTCCAAACGTTGAACAACATCTTTATCAACTATATTTTTAAAAATATCCCTCGAATGGACATATTCTTCATAATCCTTTTCAATAAGATAATAAAAACCTTTTGAGAACTTAAATTGTTTAACATTTAACGGTTCAATCAACAAAGCCAATTTTTTGCTGTTTTTAAAACCATCCAACAGGAAATCAACAGGTTTGGTGAGTTCATCACTGGAATACTGGGTTATATCATTCATCATACCCTGACGAATGATGATACCACTTTCATCAAAATAAGAATATATATTAACTTCTATAGTTTTTAAAGTACCATCTTTAGTTTTAATACGAATAACTTCATCACACTGTGCAGTATCCTTATTAGTCATATCAAAAATTTTATTTACGATGTGCTTATCTTCAGGTATCACCAAATCAAAAACAATGTTAAAATAATCATCAGATTCCTCTTTTGCACGGTTTATAATATTATAAATTCCCTGTGACCAGGTATATTTTCCATTGATATTATAGTAACTGCCCGTTTGAGAAAAATTTTCTATGATATCATTTTTATCTTCATCAAAATTTCTATATTCCAAATCAACACGGTTGCTTGTCTTTGTATCAATATTTTTAGTTGTTACAAAAATCTTTCCCATATCAAAAACTATCTTAGCAGCACTCAGCTTTGATAATTTATTCTTATGATAATATACAAACCTTATATTTTTAATTGTGTGATTTTTGTAGACATCAACCAGTTCATCTTGTAAAATTTCATGAAATAATGGAGATAATTTGCTTAATAATCTTCCTTTCACATCATCTTGAGTGCAGTTATATTTATCAAGGGTAAAATTACCTATGCTTTGGATAATGAAATCTTCACCTTCTTCATAAGGAACCAAACAATGGATTTCAACAGGAATATTGTTTATAAGATGATGAAATGCTAAATCTTCAATATCAAACTCCTTAGGCATAGGTTTATAGAAATCTTTTTGACTAGCATTAAAAATACGAATTTCATCAATTCCCTCCAAATCCATATATTCTTTTTCTACCCTCATACTACACCCAATAATATAATTAAAAACAGACTATAAAAAATATTATATTGTTAATTATATTTAAATTAAATCATTTTAATCTCCACATATACATTTCTATTTTTTAACATCATGAATTAAAAGAAAGGAACAATTGAATAAACAGTGATCAACACAACTACAGTCAATATCACAATGGCTCCAAGAGGAACTTTCTTCCAGGCAAGTCCTGCCGCCACAACAGCACCGATCAAACCAATATACCATAATTGATTGTCAACTGTCAATACTCCAGGACATATTAATGCTGAAAGAGCAGTATATGGGATTAAGTCCAAGAATTTCTCAACCTTTGGAGGAAAATCAAGTTTATCAATAAATAATACTGGAATTAACCTTGGAATAAATGTTACAACAGCACATCCCAAAATCACCAAGCTAATATAATCCATTATGAATCACCTGAAAGAAAATATTCATCATCCACAATATACATTCCAATTCCTGCTCCAACTAGTGTTGAAACTATTAAAGACCAGTTTCCTAAAAATTGAGATAATACAATGTTTAAAACTGCAGTTATTAATACCAAAGCTGCAATTTGCTTTGAATCTTTAACAGCAGGGACTAAAATAGCCACAAACAATGCATATAGTGAAATATTGAAACTATTCGTAACAATTACAGGAAGAATATCAAGCAGAACAACACCGATTGCTGCACCTAAACACCAGCTTAGCCATGCAGTGATAGCAATTCCAAGATATATCCAAATTGAAGAATCTTCTGAAAGCGAAAATACTGCAAATGATTCATCAACAGTAACATGTGCTGCTAAAATATTTAATCCAAAATTGGACTCTTCAACCTGATTTAAAACACATGTTGACATTACAAAATATCTTAAATTTACAACAAAGTTAGTCAATATTATTGCTATTGCTGTTGCACCTGAAAGTGCCATTGATGCTGCAATGATTTGTCCGGCACCCGCATAAACAAGAAATGACATGGATATTGTTTGCAATGGCGTGAATCCTGCCTTCATTGCAATTGCAGCATAACCAATACCCATTGGAACATAACCCAATGTAATTGGAATACTCTTTTTTGCACCATCAATAAATTTAGATTTTCTAGAAATAATAAACGACTCCCAAAAATTTAATTAAATATCATTTTTAACAAGAAATATGAGCAATATACTCCAAATAATAATTTGTACTTTAATATCTATTAAATTTAATATTTATCCATATCTATGTTAGTATCTTCATGATGTTTGCATATATACAAAACAAAAGATTATGACAATTTGTCCCGCGTTACCTTTTTCTAAAATTACTATTTAAAGCAAAAATTTTCATAATAGGCTATTAAATCAATTCCCGATTAATATTTTACAAAATTAACTTTCAAATTACTAATTGAAATATACACACAAAGGCAATATAATATAATTAAAATATATTAAATTATTATATTGTTACTAAATTAATTGTGACGAATATTAAATCATTCAAACGGATACTAGAAATTTTTGATTGTAATTACAGTACTGTTCAATCCCAAAACCCGTGCATAATCAATTTTATCAGCAACACTCAATAAAACTTTAATGTGATCATACTCACACCCATCTCTTTCAACAGTAGGGTTAAATTCAACACCTTGATCTTTTATCGAAATTAAAATTTGCTCACTTTGAATTTTGATTAAAATATCCATTGTTCCAACATCACCATTAGTTTTAACAATATTTGCCAGCATTTCTTCAATAGCTAAAGATACTTTTACTGAAGTCAACTCAGAAATATTCATTGATTTCAGATAATCCAGAACCTGTGAAGCTAAATCTGCGATTTCATTTATGTTGGCATTTACCGATAAATCCAGTATATTTTCTTCATCCTGTTTTTTAAGTAAAAAGAAACCTGAATATTCACCGTTAGTTTTTCTTTCAATATATCTGGAGTAAACAAACATGAATATTATTGTAGCAATCTCTGCAATTAAAAATGCAATTAAAATGCCATTAAATCCCATTAAAGGAATGAGCAGTATTGCTCCCCCAACCGGAAAAATCAAACCTTCAATAAATGCAATCAATAATGAATATTTCTCCCTTTGGATGGATTCTACATAATAGATCATTATGAAGCATATGACCAGCCCTATGAAACTTAATGAAAATAATCTTATTGCATTGGTTGCAACAGGGACATATGCAGGGTCATTAATGCTGAAAAGGAACAGTATGGCTTGAGGACAAATCATAAATATTGCCATCATGACTGCTCCGGAAATAATGCCCAATTTGATGGCCCGCTTTATGGTGTATCCGACACTGTTGTAATCCTCTTCCTGATGATATACTGATATAATCGGAGACATTGACTGACTTATTCCAATTGCAAACATGTAAATCAAAACCGAAGAATTATCGCATACGCTGAATGCCACAAGCCCCACAGCACCCATTACAATTTGAACCAGATAGTTGATAATGAATAATTTCAAGGTTATGAAAAGCTGTATTGAAGCTGGAGGAAAACCTGAAATGACAATATCCTTAAAATAGGCAATGAATTGATTGAATTTGATTTTTGAAAGTGATAATAATTTAATAGTACGTTTATCATTAAAGAAATAATATGAAATAAATATTGATGCTAAAATTTGTCCGGTCAATGTAGCAAGAGCAGCACCGCCAATATTCATACCAAAGACCTGCAGATAAACGAAGTCCATGACTATATTTACCACATTGGATATTATGATGGCGATTAAAGATAAATTGGGTATCCCATCGGCACGGGAAAAATAGGATATTCCCAACAGATAACACATGAAAGGAAATCCGACAAGAGTTAAAGAAAAGAAATCCTTTACGAGAGGAAATAGCTGGGAGCTGGATTCCATATTTGCCGAACATAAAAGGCCAACAATAGGATCTATAAATATCAGCCCCAAAATCGAAATGACAATTCCAATCGCCACCAGACTAACCATTGAAACCGTAAAATAGGCATTACTACTGAAATCATCATATTTCGCCTTCATGGAAGACATTAGAATGCTGCCTCC
>NZ_JAZTXC010000110.1:0-3379 GCF_045636185.1 Methanobrevibacter sp.
TTTATTAAATATCATGAAATTCTTGTAGAATGGAATTCGTTTATGAACCTGACTGGAATTACAGA
Organism: Methanobrevibacter sp.; assembly: GCF_045636185.1. Lineage (GTDB taxonomy): Archaea > Methanobacteriota > Methanobacteria > Methanobacteriales > Methanobacteriaceae > Methanocatella. Next base: position 66 of record NZ_JAZTXC010000110.1, read on the forward strand.
GTATGAGGAAGTTGTGCAGAAACATTTTGTAGACAGTCTTGTACTTTGTAAAGCAATTGATGTAAATAAGATAGAAAGCTTGATTGATATTGGAACTGGTGCAGGTTTTCCAGGAATTCCTTTGAAGATTGCTTATCCTCATTTAAAAGTGACACTTTTAGATTCATTACAGAAACGTATTAAATTTTTAAACGAGGTAGTAATGCAGCTTGGTTTGGAAGAGGTAGAAACTATCCATGGAAGAGCCGAAGATTTTGCAAAGCCATCTATGAAGAGAGAAATATATGATGTATGTGTATCCAGAGCTGTTGCAAATCTTGCATCTCTTTCTGAATACTGTTTACCATATGTAAAGGTAGATGGATATTTTGTACCATATAAATCAGGTAAGATTGATGAGGAACTTGCAGAATCTAAAAAAGCAGTTTTTGTATTAGGTGGAAAAATTGAAGATGAAGTGAAATTTAATTTACCGGACTCTGATATTTCCAGAAGCTTAATTAAAATTAAGAAGATATCAAGTACTCCTAAAAAATATCCACGTAAATCAGGATTAGCAACAAAAGAACCTATTAAATAAAAAAAGCGTGCAAAGCACGCTTTTTTTATTTCCAGTATTCTTTGATTATATCTAATATTTTTTCTGGTGCTTCTAACTGTGGTAAGTAAGAAGTTTCCATGATGGAAATACATTCAATGTTTTCATTTAATTCTGCATATTCTTCTGGCACATAGTCTGATTCAAAATAATCTTCCCCAGAAATAATAATAATATCTTTATCTAACACTTTTATTCCGTGGTTGATATTCATGTTCAAGCTGCCGCCTTGAAGGCTTGCATATAAATATTTGCTTCCGGATTTGTCACGGTGTGCAGATTCATGATAGTAATCACATACTTCTGAAAAGTCCGCATTGGAGTCGCTAAAATATTCATTGATAAAAGTATTAAAAATACAATCATTGGTATGAAGCATATGATAAATAAATGTTCCAATAATAGGACATGTGATGATAGCTTTTTTGATTTTTGAAAATCTATCTGGAATATCACCTAATTCTACCAAGTCAGCCGGATTAATTAAAATGATTCGATCAACTGATTCTTCACGCAATTTTGTTGACATGATTACAGGAGATACTGCTTTTCCGGTTGCAATGATATCTGTAGATTCTCCGATAACATCTCTTATAAAATCATTGAGTAACTGTACATATAAAAAACTATTATAATTTAATTTTGGTTTGTCAGAACGTCCGCATCCAAGTAAATCAATCGTATAAACTTTATTTGTTTTAGAAAGTTCTTCTTCTAAACGACACCATTCCATGCCTGAACTAGATTCGTTAATGTCATGAATTAAAAGTACAGGTTTTCCTTCTCCGGATACTTTATAATATACTTTTCCGTATTTAAAAGAGTAGTATTCTCCGTTGTCTTTTTTTAATAAATCTTTCGAAGTAGCAACTTTGATAAGATATTCGTTTGCTACATACATCGCTGTTCCGATGAGAGCTGTGGCAACAACAATTTTTCTAAATGTATGGTTTTTGCTCATTAAAATTCTCCTCTCATTAATAATTTCGATTTAAATATTTGATATTAGTATACTCTATTTTGGGTAATAAATAAACTTATTTTTAAATTTGATTTTTAAATAAATGTTTCACGTGAAACATTTATTTAGTTTTATTTATTAAAAATTCTTAATTTTAAAAAATAATGTTTCACGTGAAACATAGTTATGATATACTTGATTTTGCCACGATGTTTCACGTGAAACATTTAGAAAAAAGAAAGGGTAAAATACAATGGGAAGAATTATTGCAATTGCCAATCAGAAGGGCGGCGTAGGAAAAACAACCACTGCAATTAATTTATCTGCATGTTTAGCGGAAGCTGGACAGAGAGTATTAACAATTGATGTTGATCCACAGGGAAATACCACCAGTGGTTTAGGTATAGATAAAAATTCTGTTGAGAATACTATTTATGAATTAATTCTCGGTGAAATAGAAATTCAGGATGCAATTATTGAAACTGAATTTGAAAGATTATCAATTATTGCATCTAATGTTAATTTAGCTGCAGCAGAAATAGAATTAATTGGTATTAATGAAAAAGAATATATTTTAAAAAGAGCAGTTGAACAGGTACGTGATAATTATGATTTTGTAATTATTGATTGTCCGCCATCTTTAAATATGTTAACAATCAATGCGATGACAACTGCAGATACAGTTCTTGTTCCAATTCAATGTGAGTATTATGCGCTGGAAGGTTTAAGTCAGTTGCTTCATACAGTAAATCTCGTAAAACAGAGATTGAATCCAGAATTGGAAATGGAAGGTGTTGTGTTTACAATGTATGATGCAAGAACTAATTTATCTTTACAGGTTGTAGAAAATGTAAAGAGTAATTTGCATCAGACAATTTATAAAACAATTATTCCTAGAAACATTCGACTTGCAGAAGCACCAAGTCATGGATTACCAATCAATATTTATGATTCAAAATCTACAGGTGCAGAAAGCTATCGCTTATTAGCAGAAGAAGTGATTCATAGAGGAGAAGAAGAATGGCAGTAAAAAGAGGGGGATTAGGAAAAGGATTGGATAGTCTGATTCCTGATATGAATGTAGGAGGTGCAACAGCAGCACCTAAAAAAGAAGCAAAAACAAAAATTGTAGAAAAGGTTGTTGAAAAAGTAGTAGAAGTAGAAAAGCCTGTAGAGGTAAAAGTAAAGGTTACAAAAATTGAGCCAAATAAAGAACAGCCAAGAAAAAATTTTGATGAAGATGCCTTAATTGAATTATCAGAATCTATTAAACAGCATGGGGTGTTACAGCCAATTCTGGTTCAGGAAAGAAAAGGATATTATGAAATCATTGCTGGGGAACGCAGATGGAGAGCTGCAAAACTCGCTGGATTAAAAGAAGTTCCTGTCATTATTAAAAAATTTAGTGAACAGGAAATTGTTGAAATTTCATTAATTGAAAATATTCAGCGTGAAGATTTAAATCCAATTGAAGAAGCAATTGCTTATAAAAGACTTTTGACAGAATTTAATTTAAAACAGGATGAAGTTGCAGAAAGAGTTTCAAAGAGCAGAACAGCAGTAACTAATTCTATGAGATTATTAAAACTTGATGAACGTGTACAGGAAATGGTTATTGAAGAAAAATTATCAACAGGTCATGCAAGAGCTCTTCTTGGAATTGAAGATTTAGAATTACAGTATCAGACAGCGTGCAAAGTTTTTGATGAAAAAATGAGTGTGCGTGATGTTGAAAAGCTTGTAAAGACAATGAAC
>NZ_JAZTXC010000111.1:0-34161 GCF_045636185.1 Methanobrevibacter sp.
TTAATGGATTTTATTAGGTTATCAAAATCAGATTCATAATTTCTATCCTGATCTATTCTGAATTCTTTATACTCGTTAATCGCATGAGCTTTAGCTTCAACAGCTGAAACTTTGCCTTTTCCTTCCAGCAGTGGCAATTGGCTTAATTCAAGATATCCGTAAAGCAAGATTTTCCAGTCTTTCATGAATGTTGGTTTTTGGGAATTTGCCCTTGTCTCTGCCAATGTTAAAAAACCGTCAACCAGCGTATTCAGTGAATCCAGTTCCATTTCGTTTAAGTAGTTTTTTGAAATTACCACGTCTGCCTGAAGGATTTTTCCATGAGGAGCATCTTCCCATGTTGTAAGTCCCATGTTAACTTTGGTTTTGTCGCTGCGGGATTTTATGATTTCAGCGGCAGTCTGGCCGGTTATGGCAAAAAGCAGCATGTTCTGCACTGTGGCAAAGAAGTCTTTTGTTTCATCGCTATCCAGATTGTAGTCGGCACTTGTTGCATAAAGGTCAGTGATTTTCTGGTTGAATCTTCTCTCTGAAGCTCTTATTTCACGGATTCTTGAAAGCAAATGGTCGAAGTAATCTTTCCCGAATCTTGTGCCTTTTTTCAATAACTCATCATCAAGTGCAAAACCTTTTACAATATACTCTCTAAGCACTCCTGTTGCCCATCTTCGAAAGTGTGTTGCCTGTTTACTGTTTACGCGATAGCCTACTGAGATTATGGCATCCAGGTTGTATAATATTGGCTGTGTTTTCGCATCAGGGTTTATAATAACGTTTCCACTATTAGTGGAATCGTTCGGATTGAAGGTTACTTCTGATTTTACCAGCTCTCCAGACTCAAAAATATTGGTTAAATGTTTACTTATGGTTTTGATATTTTTACCGAACAATTCTGCCATCGTTTTTTGTGTGGTCCACATTGTGTCATTTTCAGAATCAATAATTACATCTATGACCACTGCTCCGTCTTCACTGGTATATAATAATGTTTTTACAATCTCATTATTCATATTATAAGCTCCAGGTATCTAAAGTTGATATAATAATAAGTAGGTTTATAAGGTATATAAAAGATTAGAGAGAGCATTTGCAAAGTAAGATTTTAAGCTATTGACAAGTAGTCTTTTGTAGAATTTCATTAGTTTAACTTTATAAATTAAGTTACCTTCCCTGTATACTCTAAAACCTGAATTCCTTAAAGAATTTCAGAAGTGTTACGGGATTGGTATTTTCAAGATTATAAAATGCATGATACTTTTTATTTATTAAAAAAGAAATCAATGGTAGCAAAATGTAGTGTTAACAGATGTTAGGTTAAAATACTTGGATTTGAAAAGGAAATTAAATTCCCTAAAAGTTCATTCTCTTGATGATGAGATTGTTCTTGATGCTCACGATTTTAATTTAAGAAAAAATTTTCTTTTAGATTTCATAACTTTTGATGGAGATTGTCATAATGGTGTATCTCAAATTCAAGAGTTTCAATTTAACAATATTAAGGGAAAAGAGAATTATTTTTAATTCACTCAACAGTCCATTTTTTTCATGAATATATATAATGGGGGGGGGGTATTGGATAATTCAAAGATGCTATTAATGTTTGAAAAAGTCAGTTAATGTATAAAATCATATCTTATGAAATATCAATTTCCAGTCTTAATACTCATGATTCCAACAGTTAATTAAAATTTAGGGTCAACATATTCCCAAACTTCTTCAAAACTAGTTTTCACACCTAATTTAGTGTATTCACGAACAAGGGTGTTTATATCTCTTTCAAGCAATTCTTTTGATATTGGGTTGTCCAGAACCACGGACTGAGAAACATCAATGATTACAGGAGTTTCATCTTTATTTAATATATTGTAATTGGATAAATCCCCATGTGATAGTTTAGCATCATTAACAAATTTTTTCAATTCAACCAGTAATTTATTGAAAAATTCATCGGGATTTTCCGGTGGTTTATTTTTAACAGGCTGTGCGGGATTTCCATTTTCATCGCCAATAAATTCGATTAATAATACATTATTTGCACTGGTAATCGGTTTTGGAACAGTTACTCCAGCATCATACAGTCTAGTTAAGTTTTTAAATTCCTTTGTCACCCAGGAATAAATGATTTTGCGTTTATTTTTGGTTTTAACGTTAAATCTTGGATCTCCTTTAAGGTAATAATCCATTTTTTTAAAATCAGATGTAGCAATTCTATAAATCTTAACGGCTACAAATTTTTCATCATCAGTAATCCCCATAAGTACATTAGCCTCTTTTCCCGTACTTATAGCTCCATTTAAGATGTCAATATAACCTTGATTGGCTAATTTGTACAGTGTTTCTAAAGTAATTTTATCAAAAATTTCATTCCCTGTTTTTCTATCGGAACTGTCTTTCTTTCTTTTTTCGGAATGAATTTTTTCATGCTTGGCATCGGCTTTTGCTACTTTTGAATCCATTAAAATCAGTAAAAAAGGTAAATGGTGTGGTTACATTTTTAAGTAACCTTTTCTTTCAAGCCAGTTAGATTCGGTTTTGGTGTATCTCCAGATTACATCTCCTTTTTCATCGGATTGGAAATCCCAGGGTTTTACAAGGATAACGTCACCTTCACGAATCCAAATACGTTTTTTCATTTTTCCAGGAATTCTAGTCATTCTAATGTGTCCATCTGCACATCTAACTTTTAATTTTCCATGTCCCATAATTTGTTCGACTACTCCAGGAATTTCTCCTTTTTTAGGAGTTCTAACTCTCCTGTACTCTTGTTGGTTATTGTTATTAGCTTTAGACAAATACTCTCCTCCAAACTTAAAATATAAATCATAATTATATAAATTATTTATATATTTATCAATATACTATATATTAATTTATTGGATTTTATTAGAAAGGTGTTTTAATGGGTACCGAATTTTTAAAAATAAAAGAGTGCGATGAAGCACAGGATATCATTCAAGATTTATTTGAAAAGTACTGTACTGCTCAAAGTGAAGAAATTAACTGTGAAGATGCTTATGGAAGAGTATTATTCAATGATGTTTATAGTAGAATGGATTTTCCTCCATTTGATAAAGCATTGAAGGATGGTTTTGCAATTTTATCAGAGGACAGCTATGGGGCTAGTGAAGAATCACCTAATACATTAGAAATTATTGATTTTCTGGAAGCAGGTTCCATTACAGATAAGAAAGTTGAAAAAGGTAAATGTGTTGAAATCAGTACTGGAGCCGCAATGCCTGAAGGTGCTAATGCTGTTGTAATGGTTGAATACTCAGAAAAATTTGATGATAAGGTTAATTTACTCACAACTGCTACTCCTTCTCAGGATGTTGCCAAAAAAGGTTCAGACATTGAAGAGGGTAAATTAATCCTTGAAAAAGGAGATATTTTAACTCCGGGAAAAATTGGAGTTTTATTGTCACAGGGCTTTAAAACAATTGAAGTCTTTAAAAAACCAACAGTTGGAATCATATCTTCCGGAAATGAGATTACAATGCAAGGGCAGGATTTGCCTTTTGGTAAAATATATGATGTTAATGGAAACATGATTAAAAATGATGCTGTTTCCTGTGGTGCTGATGCAAAATTTTTAGGAGTTGTTCGAGACAATTACGACCAAGTTAAAGATAAAATTCAAGAAGCATTGGAGGATGTTGATGTTTTATTATGCTCTGGAGGTACATCAGCAGGTCTTGGAGATGTAATAAAGCATGTTCTGGATGAATTGGGTGAAGTTCATATTCATGGAATATCTGTTCAGCCAGGAAAACCAACAATTGTCGGTGTCATCAATGAAAAATTGGTCATTGGTCTTCCAGGCAATCCTGTGTCTGCATTAATGATATTTAATGCATTTGTTGCTTCCCCGTTATCTAAAGTAGCAGGAATTGAAAAAGAATTTGAACAAAAAACTATAAAAGGAGTCATGACAAGAAGAATTCACTCTCCTGTTGGACGTATGCAGTATCAGCTTGTAAAGGTTGACGGCAGCGATGTACATCCTATATTCAAAGATTCAGGAGCAATTTTTTCCTTATCCAGTGCTGATGGTTATGTAAAAGTTGAAAAATCAGTTGAATTGTTAGATGAGGGTGAAGAAGTAGAAGTTTATTTATTCAATTAAATTTAAATTATTATTATAAGGTGAAATTATGGAACATGAAATAAAAGTTATTCCTGATCAAAAATTAGCGGTTATTAATTATAAAGGTCCAATCACTGATTTAGGTCTTTTAACTTCCAAATTAGCTGATTGGGTTGATGCAGAAGAAATAAATACTGTAGGTGAACCATTTGTAGTCTATTATTCACCAAGGCATGAAGTAAATGATGGTGATGCTGTTTATGATGTGGGTATTGTTGTTGACGATGATGATGCTGTTGATACTGATATGATTCGTGTAGTCGATATGGTTGAACATAAGATGTTGTGTGGAATCCATGAAGGACCAACAGACAATATTTTAGACAGTTATGCTGAATTGGTCGATATTTCCCAAGCAAATAATTATGATATCATTGGTTCACCGAAAGAAGTTTTCATTAAAGGTTTCCATAATTGTGATAATGATGAAGAATTTATTACAGAAATTCAATTACCTATTATTGAAATGTAGGTGATATGATATGGCTAAAAAAGAAGAAAAAGAAAAAAAATTTGATGTAGATAAAGAAATGGAAAGATTATCTAGGTCAACTAATGTAAAAATCATGAAATCAGAAAATTCTTTTGAAAACAGATTAAATCAATTGGATAAAGATATCGAAAATGCAATATCTTCAAAAGAAAAGTTATTTGATGAAACTAAAGATTTAACATCAAAACACATCATGACTGATTACACTGACAATGCATTGGAAAGATACAGGAATCAGTTAAAAAAAATTTAATCTTTATTCAAATATTCTTAGAAATGAATCCATTGGCAAAGTAACACCATATTTGCTAAATGGATTTATAACCACACCACAGATATTTTCAGGATTGTTTCCAATCATTTCAGCCAATTCTTTAGTGTAAATTTCTATTGCAGTAAGATGTCCATAAACTTGTGAATCATCACTAAATAATGGAATAAACATTTGTCCATCATCATCTGTAATTTTTGCAGGGTTAAATTGGAAATCTTTAACATTAGATGTTACTTCAATAGGCATTATTAATTTTGCATTTTTGATTTCTTCAATTAATGCATCATTATCCTCTTTAGTTGCATCTTCAGGATTAATATTTAAACGCTCTTTCAATTTTGAATTCATATTATCTTTATAATCCAATAACTTTTAGGTCATGAACAATGATTTTAGGAATAATAAATGATCCTTTTTGTTTTATTTCAGATTTAAGGCCATCACATTTTTTCATCAATTCGAAGATATTTCCAGAAATCATAGCTTTTTTAACACCGTCTGTGATTTCTCCGTTTTCAATTGTAAATGCATTACTTGCTTCTACAGAAAAGTCTCCGGAAATTGGATTTGCAGTATGTGCTCCTAAAACACTTGTTGTCAATATTCCTGAGTCAATTTCATCTAATCCTATTTCATTTTCAAATCTAAATTCAAGATTGGATGGGGATGTTCCTGGTGTTGATAAGTAGGATGCCCTGTAACCATTTGAAGTGCTTTCGCATCCTGCTTTATTTGCAGTGTAAATATCATATAAAAATGATTTTAAAACTCCATTTTCAACTAATGTAGTTTTTTTAGATGCAGTTCCTTCACCATCTGATTTCACAGTTCCCATAGCACCTTCAAGTAACGGATTATCAATAATTGAAAGATTGGTACTGGTAATTTCAGTGTCAATTTTGTCGTGAAGAATGGATCTTCCTCTTAAGACATTTTCACCAATAAATCCTTGAATAAATGTTGAAAGCAGTCCTGATGCAGCATAATAATCAAGAACAACATCACACTCTTTTGTTTCAATAGCTTTTGAATTTAATGAGTCTTTAGCTAATTTGCACACGTCATCAGTTAATTTCTCATATTCCAAGTCGAGTTCCCTTGTAGAGTTATAATCATAAGCTGTTGCAATTTGTCCATCTTTTTCAATAGTAATGGATAATCCTCCACTGAATCCAGTGTTTTTATCAGAAATGGAGACTCCATTTGAGTTTAATATCAGGTCTTCGCTTTTTGCTGCTGAAAAGCCTGCAGATGTTATATCACAATTATTTTCCTTTGAGCGTCCTATAATATTCTCTAAAAATTCGCAGCATTCATCCAAACTCAAATCATCAAATTTTTTATCATATGTTCCTTTGACATCACTAACCTTTTCAACGCTTGCGAATTCATAATTTTTATCAACTTTATTTAATTTAGCATTTTCCAGGGCTTTTTGTGCAGTTTGTGAAATTTTATCTAAATCTGAGGTGTATGCAAATCCAATTTTATCGTCTTTTATTACACGGATTCCCACACCTTTTTCAATCTCTTTCTTTGCAAAATTTAAAACATCCAGTTTTGTTTCGACTTCAATAAGTTCACTATTATCTATATAAATTTCCCACTGGTCTGTATATTTTTCAACTTCCCTAACACATTCATCTGCTATTTCATATATCATACTATTATCCTCATAATGCAAATTTTTCAATAGCTTCAGCCACGCCATCACCAAAGTTATTTTCACAAACATATGTACTGATGGCCTTTAAAGAGTCATCCGCATTTCCTACAGCTACTTTTACTCCTGCTTCTCTTAAGAAATCTTCATCATTTTCACTATCTCCAATAGCCATCACATTTTCCATATTGATGCCGTTTTGTTCGCATAGCCTTCTCAATGATGTTCCCTTATTTACTCTTTTATCAGTAACATGGTAAGCAAAACCACTATCGTATAGTTCTAATTCATCAATATGTTCGTAATCTTTAAGTATATCCTCAATAATTTCCCTTTCAATTGTTTTGTAAAATACTATTTCAGTTGCACGGTAATTATTGTCATGTGAGGCATGTTTTGAGTAGTCATCTCCTAATTTTTCTTTAAGATGAGATTCGGCTTTTTCAATATATTCTCTGTTTACTAAAATTTCAACGGCATTGTTATTATAACCCTCTTTGAAAATCATCCCACCGTTTTCTGCCACAAGTCCTCCACTACAACCAATTAAAACTTCGGCAGCATATGCGTAATTGACTACATTTCCAGTTACAATAATTGTTGGAATTCCTTTTTCTTCAGCTGCTCTTAAGGATTCAATAGCGGAAATGCATATTTTTCTTTTTTCATCAGTTATTGTTCCGTCAATATCGACAGCTATTGCTTCTATTTTCATAATTTATCTCCTTGAATATCTGTGTGCAATGTTACAAGTTCCTTCTTTACTTACCATACATGCTCCGATAGGGTGAAGCGGATTACATTCTTTTCTAAATAATGTACAATCTTCAGGTCGTTTAAGGCCTCTTAATATCGGTCCACATATACATCCTTTCGGTGCTTCTTTAACGTCCTTAACTTCGATGTCGTATTTTTCACGTGCATTAAATTCTGAAAATTCATCTTTTATCTCTAAAACGGAATTAGGTATTTTTGGAAATCCTCTCCATTCTCTGCTTGCGACATCAAAGACTTCGCCAATCATTCTTGTTGCAATCTCGTTTCCTTCTTCCTTCACTGCTCTTGCATATTCATTATCTATTTTTGGTGTATCATTGTGAATCTGTCTTAAAATCATATAAACGGACATTAGAATATCTAAAGGATTAAATCCCGCAACAGCCTGAGGAATACCAAAATCCGTAGAGAAATATTCGAAAGGTTTGGTTCCAATTATTGTACAAACATGTCCGGGTTGAATTAATGCATTTAAGCTTGTTTGGCCCGAATTGATTAAGAAATCAATTGCTGGAGGTATCAGTCTGTGACAGGACAAAACGGAAAAGTTTTCAGGAGGTGTAGATAATATTTCTGCTGCTGTTGTAGGTGCAGTCGTTTCAAAACCTGCTGCCATGAATACAACATCATTATCTTCTTTTTCAGCAATTTCGATAGCTTTATTAATTCCATAAACAATTCTAACATCTCCACCTTCAGCTTTAGCATCTGCAAGTGATCCATTTGAACCAGGAACTCTTAACATGTCTCCAAAGGTTGTTATTGTAACTCCTTTTTCAACTAATTCCAGACATTCATCTATCTCACGGGATGGAACAACACATACCGGACAGCCTGGACCTGCAACAATTTCCACTTCGTCGGGCAAAAGGCTTCTAATACCGTTTTCCATAATTGTATGTTCGTGTGAACCACATACATGCATTATTTTAACGGGTGTTGCTAACTTGTTAATTCTATCTAATAGTTCTTTTGACATATTTTTCATGATTACACCAAAGATTTAAATTATAATATATTAATATTAATTATAGATATTAATTAAATTTTTTTATTATATTTAGTGATAATCATGTTTGATAACAATAAAATTTTAGTAGTAATTCCTGCGAGAGGTGGTTCAAAAAGAATTCTTCGCAAGAATATCCGTTTACTCGCTGATAAACCATTAATTTCTTATGCAATTGACATCGCTAAATCTTCTCAATATGTTGATGATGTTGTAGTATCCACAGAGGATTCAGAAACTGCTTCAATAGCTGAAAAATTTGGGGCAAGTGTTGTAAGGCGTTCTCCAGATTTGGCCGGGGATCTAATTCCAGTTGACCCTGTTGTTTATGATGCAACTGTACAAAAGGAAAAAATAGCATTTGATGAGTATGATATTGTAATTACAATACAAACAACATCCCCTCTTTTGAAAACAGAAACTCTTGATAAGGCTATTGAAAAATTCGCAGATTTTAGTATTGATACTGTCATTTCTGTCATGTCAAATAAACATTTGAGTTGGGGATATAACGAATCAGAAAATCGTTATTTTCCATTATATTCAGAAAGGCTTCCTTCAAAATATCTTCCTAATGAATATATTGAAACAGGAGGAATATTTGCAACAAGAAGGGCTTTTATGACTCCTAATTCTCGTTTAGGAAATAATATTGATTTGATTGAAATTTCTCAGGAAGAAAGTATTAATATTGTTTCTTATGAGGACTGGTGGGTTGCTGAACGTTATATTAATAGGAAAAAAATTGCCATGATTGTCACGGCTAATAACGATATGGGCGTTGGCCCGATTCAGAGGTCTATTTCTTTAGCTTCTAAATTATTAAGTGATAATGTTTTATTTTTCCTTGATGAAAATCATCAACTCGGTATTGATATAGTTAAGAGTTTTAATTTTCCATTTAAAGTATATGATGGTGAAGATGAGTTATTCAAGTTATTGGAGGAATTTAATCCAAAAATTGTTGTCAATGACATATTTGATACTACCAAGGAATATGTTTCCCATCTAAAAGAAATGGGATTTTTTGTAATTAACTTTGAGGATATTGGTGTCGGTTCAGAAGATGCAGATGTGGTATTTGATGCACTGTGTGAACATGATGGTGGTTTTGGAAACATTTACAGCGGATATCAATATTATTTATTAAGGGATGAATTCTATTTCCAACCTAGAAAAATTGTAGGCCCTGATGTTAATGATGTATTGATTGCATTTGGAAGAAACGATACAAATAATCTGACTGAAAGGGTACTTGAATCTGTTCTTGATAGTGGTTATGCTGGCAGAATTGATGTTATCATTCCGTTTAATTATCAGCATAAAGATAAGCTGATTCAAAAATATGAATCCTACAATAATGTTCAAATTTATAATAATATAAAAAATATTAGTGACTTTATGTTGCGGGCAGATATTGTATTTTCCTCTGCTGGTCGAAAGATGTATGAAATTTGTTCTGTTGGAACTCCTTGTATTTGTATTTGTCAGAATGGCCGTGAACAAACTCATGATTTCGGATCACCTGAAAATGGATTTATAAATATGGGTCTTGCAGACACATTATCAAATGAGGAGATTACCAATCAGTTCAAATTGGTTTGGCAGGATTTTGAGTTAAGGCAGAATATGAGTAATTTAATGAAACGTGTTGACTTGAAGCATGGTTTTGAAAATATATGGTCTGTTGTTGAGCAGAAATATTGGGCATCAGATTTTGAACAAAGGCATTAGGTGTTATTATGAACATTTTTTATAAAAAACCATTTTTAATAGCAGATATTGGTGTTAATTATTATGATATTGCTCAAAAAGAAGAAATGTCCATTATGGATGCTGCTAAATTAATGATTTTAGAAGCCAAAAGGGCCGGTGTTGATGCAGTAAAATTTGAATCTTATAAAACTGAAAACATCATATCCAGCAAATTTCCGGAACAGTTTGATTTATTTAAAAAATATGATGAATTTGGTCGCGATGAATTTTTTGAATTGTATGAGTACTGCAATGAATTGAAGTTAAAATTTTTATCAACTCCGCTAGATTTTGAATCTGCAGATTATTTGGATGAATTTATGGATATTTATTCCATTGCATCATCTGACTTAACGAATATTCCATTTATTCAATATATTGCAAAAAAAGGCAAACCTATGTTATTATTAACTGGCGCTGCCACATTAAATGAAGTTAAAAAGTCGGTCAGAGCTATTGAAGAAGTGTCAACAGTTGACATTGCGATAATGCATTCTGTATTGGCTTATCCTACTGAATATAGGGATGCAAATTTGGCAATGATTAAGGATTTGGCTCAAAACTTTCCGGAGTATGAAATCGGTTATTCAGATCATACAAAATCTGATCCTAATATGTTTGTTTTAACGACGGCATATAATTTTGGTGCAGACATTATAGAAAAACATTTCACATTAGATAAATCTCTTCCGGGCAATGATCATTGTCATTCAATGGATGTTGAAGATGTCATGACATTCAAAATGCATATTGGTTTTTTATCTCAGATTAAGGGGATGAAAAACAAACAGCCTCTGATATCTGAATCTTCAGCAAAACGTAATGCAAGAAAATCCGTTGTTGCTAAAAAAGATATTAAAAAAGGTGATGTTATCACGTTAGGCGTATTAACATTTAAGAGGCCAGGTATTGGAATATCTCCTGCTGAAATTGATGAAATTGTGGGTAAAACCGCTTTAGTTGATATTGCCAAAGATACCTTGATTGATTTTAACATGATAAGTTAAAGGATAACTTTATTAACATTCATGCTAAATTATTAATTGGTGTTTTATGTGAAATTTTGTTATGAATGTGGTTGTAAATTAGAGGGCAATGAAGAAATTTGTCCTGAATGTGGTGAAGTTTTTAAAAATACTCAAAACCCTAATGATTTCATGGAATCTACTTTTAACCAATTTTTAGAAGATATTGACCAATTAAAGGATAATGCTGTAGAATTTATGAAAGATGTTGATATTGATGATATATTGGATGATTTCTCTATAAATTCTAAAAGGGCATTGAACCAAGATGCTTTTTATGTTGCTAGAGCCCGCAGAAAATTAGAAAATGCTGGCGATAATCAAAGAGTAATATATCTCTGTAATAAAGCATTACTTGTTGATGAGAGAAATTGGGAAGCTTATTATTTGAAAGGAAGAGCTTTAATTAACTTGGGAAGGTATGATGAAGCTATTGATGTGTTACTCGATAGCTTAGCTTTAAATGAAGAAAATCTTGAAGCTAGGGAATATATTGCAAAGGCATCCCGTTTAAATGGTGATTTGGATTATTCACTCAAAGTTTATGATAGTATCTTAAACATTGATGATAAATATTATGAAGCTATTTTGGGCAAAGCTTTAGTTTATTTCCAGTTGAAAGATTATGCTGAAGCAAATAAATTATTTGAAGAAGCAAATAACATATCTTCTGTTGAAGGATATGCCAAACATAAATGGGATTTCTGTTTGGAAAAAATTAACAAAGAATGAATATTAATTTAACATTAATATCATCTTTTTTTTTAAGAGGAAAATCAGCATTGGATTTTCTTTTTAAAACTTTTTTTTTTTATTTTGAACAATATTTTTTTTGTATATGGGGAGATTATACTGGGCTAAAGTGTTTATCCCAAATTCAATACATTAATTATATCAGGTATTGAATCTACTATTAAATGAATGAGATATGACACCACTACATTTTTAGTTTGTAAATAAGCATATAATTCAAATATTGATCCAAAACCTTGAATTAATAATATTTGTATTATTTTTCCACCATAAGCATTATAATGAAGTAAACCGAAAACGATTAAAGTTACAAGAATGCCTGAAATTAAAGATAGCTTACGATTATTTGTGTATTTATACACGCCAAACATGATGAGCAGTAAAAGAAATATCTTAAAGAACTCTTCACCCCACAACTGTATAGCTTGGAATGTATAACTGGCTAATGTTGGCGCTGAAGAACTACTGCTATGGCTTGCCAAGTCAACCCCTAGCGCAAGAAGTAAGATTGCTATTATTATGGTGTATAAATAATTTGCAATAACACAACCTATAATAAGTTTTACATCCTTTAATCTAGGTATTTTAAAGAATATACTATAATTTCCTTTACAAACATACAACGCAGGAACTACACCCAATAAACAAAATATTATTGGAAACAAATTATCTATTAACGGCAGAATTTTTGTTGTAATATTAATTGCCATTAAAATAACTGCGGCAAGTAGAATGAACCACTCTATTTTGGACAACTTTGGAATACCATTATAGAAAGGAATATCCGTCCCGTCTTCTAAAAATTCAAATTTTTCTTTTAAATTAAACATTTTTTATGTCCTATATTTAAAATATTCTAAATTAAAAAAAAGAAAATAAATTAAAATTCTGAAGAACAATCTGCAGAATATTTGTTAAGCAATACTGCACATTTATCTATGGTTTCAGAATTTAATTTAACAGTAGTATTTTGAATTGTATTTAATAATTCTTCGATAAATAAGTCTTCATCAGTTAAAGGCATATTTATAACAACTACTTCATTATTAATAAAACCTACTAACGGTTCTACAAAACAATTTTTAATATTATTTTCATTAAGGAAATTAATTAAATCTTCACCTAAAGCTAATGCTTTTTGTTTAATTGCATTATCCTGTGAAAATTTAGCTTGTTTTGTTGTGTATCTAAAGCGTCTTTGATTTCCTACTTGCGCAATCTCAAATTTTTCTTCATCTTGATCAGCAGATTTAATTAATTCAATATTTTCATTTTCAGAATTTAATCTGCTTTTTGGATTGTACTTTTGGGAAAGAAGCGCATAGATTCCTGTAGGTCCAACTACAACATGGTTAATTCCAACAGGTGAAGTTGGAGTTTTAACATTATAGAATACGTAATACTCTTCAGGCAATGTTAACAAGTGTTCTCTGATGATTCTTGTTCTGATAGTAGTTTCCTGAGTATCTTTAGTTCTATATAATCCAAAAGCTATAATGACGATTGCTATTAATAAGGCCGCAAGTCCTATTCCACTATTAACTAATATAACTTCCACAATACTTATAATAAATATAACAACACCTGCTATGATGATATACTGGTCTTTTGTTAAGTTTTTCATATCAAAATCAGGACCATCATTAGCTAATCTTTCAGTTGCTATGATTCCATCACCCGGTTCAGCAATTGCAAATTTTTCCATCAGGTTTCCGAATCTTCCTGAAGGTTCATCTTCAGGTATGTATTGATAATATACATCCATTCCTTTTAAGAATTCATCTTTAAGGAAACTTTTTAATATATCATAATCATTGGATCTTGGAACTGAAAATTCTTTACTGAATTTAGACAAAACTGGTTCTGGAATTGATGTCCTAGCAGTTTTTGGTGTCTTTTCAATTTCCAATCTTTCTTGTTCAAGTTCTTCTTCTGCAACTTTTTGCATTCCGTCCTCTGAAAAGAAAGTTTCAAGTTTATCAGTAATGGATTTTATGGAGCGGTCGTTTTCAACTGGTTGTTCTCCTTCAGGCACATTTTTTTGATTTATTCTAAGTTCAGCAAGTTCTTTTTTCCTCTCATCAATATATTTATCTAATTCTTTATTCATTTCTGAATCAAGATATCTTAAAGAACCTCCACAGCTATCACATTCATAGTCTAGTATATTGTCGTTTGATTTGATTTTATATTTTAATCCACAATCTTCGCATTGTACAATTTGTGAATTATCATATTTTATTGAATTAAATAGTCTATGACTTTGTGATTCACTATTAGAATAATTTTCTAAAAGTTCTAAGTCTCCTGCACATGAAGAACACTCAAATGATGAAATATCGTCATTATCATCGAGTTGGTATTTAGCACCACAGTTCTTACAACATACAACTTTCATAATATCCTCTTAAATTTACCTTTATATTATTAGATATGATTAGTTTTTATTATTAAATATATTCATTTGTTGTTTATATTTAATTATTATAAAAAATTGGAAAAATTTAAAATTGTGTAAATTTTTCTTTCATGTATTTTTCCGGTATAAGTGCAGATTTTCAATCTGTGTCACTTCAGTATAATTTGTTAAGTTCTTTTGCTTAATATTCGATATATAATAAGTAACATTGCTGTCCAGGATTTTTTGAGGGTTACTGCTTTCTATTCCTGGGGAATTTCTACCTAAATACCAGTAATATGGACGAATATTATAATTTCCAATTTGAATATTTTCCCAGTTATCAACATTTTCTTTAATGTAATTAGTCATTTTTTCAGGTGCATTGAATTCATTTGTTTCTTCAAATGTATGTACAAATGCAAATCCTTGAATTAAAAAGAGTACAATTAAAATTATTGGCAATATGTTTTTTCTATTAATTTTAGCATTGATTTCATCAACAGCAACCATTATAAAGTATACTAATGGGGGAAAAATCGGAATGATATACCTATTGACCTTTACGATGTAATATGATTGGAATGTTAAATATGCCAAAATCCAGGCCAGCATAAAGAATCCCATTTTATATTTGCTGTCTTTTCCAATCAAAAATAGTCCAATCATGGTCATTATTATTGTAATTGTTGAAGTGAACCATGAAAACGTGATTAATGCAATTAAACATATTATTATTCCTGTAATTTCTGTTTTTGTAAACTCAAACTTATTTCTTTTAACCCATAATGCTGCACCCACTATTAGAATTAAAAATACTAATCCTGCAAGGGGTGTTGGATTATTCAGTGCAGGTGTCTTAGCGACAAATGTAGTATTTGAGGATGAAATAAAATTTCCCATATTTGCAAGATAATATCCAAAATCAGGATTATAGGAATTATCATAGGTTGATCCGAGATTTCCCCCTACTCCACTACTAAGCAATCCATCAAAAACTAAATTCCCATCGCCCATTGTCGTAATTGTCGTGGTAATTATTGCAAATAATATGATTGCAAAAGCAACACCTATTAAAATGAATTTTATCTCTTCACGATTTATCTTAAATGAATTTTCATAAAAATAATATAGTAATAATGGAGGCAATACTAAACCGACTGTGTATCTTGTGAAAAATCCAATAACAAATAGTGGAAAGACGACAATATAATATTTTGGATTTTTCTTCATTGCTAAAATTACAAAGTATACAAGCCAAATCGTAAAAGTTACTGCAGGAATATCTAAACTGCCGTTTGCAAGCCAAGCTAAATTAAGTGCAAGAGTGGCATATATGATTGCTCCAGTTAAACTTAACAGTTTATCAAATCTAAATCTCAAAAGCAAATAAAGTCCTATATTTCCAATTATTGCCAATATTCCAGTTACTATAAAAATTGCTACTTTGTCAACATAACCTAAATCGAATATGAGGGACGTTAAAAAACAGACAATGGGAGAAAGATAAATTGATTTATTTGAATGAATATTGGTTCCTGAGTAGTATAATGCATTTAATAAATAAACATAAACGTCAGAACAATAGATTCCTAATTTGGTATTAAAAATAATGTAATATACTACGAGCACAGTGCTTATTATGGTAAGCAATAGCAGTTCCTTTTTGTCTTTTATATTGAATTCCATTTAAATCACTTAAAATGATCCGATTGCAAATGAAACAAATGCAATCAACATCCCGATTTTTAAATATTTTGAAACTTTGGAAGCAGTTTTCACGTCCTGATTTCTGATAATTAAAATTGCCGAATAAACAAATATTATTACTGCAATAGCAATTATGGCTAAGTAAAATATATTAAATATGTTTTGGAAGTATAATGACGGGCATAAAATACAATCTATGATAATTAAAATAAACGTTATTATTGCAGATAATTTTTTACCATAAAGAATAGGGAATGTTTTTGCACCTTCAGCTTTATCTCCTTCAATATCCTCAATATCTTTTGTTATTTCACGTGCAGTTGTCATTACAAATGCAAAAAAGCCTAAAAATGCTGAAGTATATATCATTTCTGGAGTTCCAATAGCAAATCCTCCAAATACAAAGCATAAGCCGGTCATGAATCCAACAGTTAAATTTCCGATTAATGGTGTTGATTTTAATTTGTATGCATAAATATAAAGAATTATGTCTGAAATTAATACTATTAGAAATGGAACCCAGTTCTTGGTTAGATAACTAATTAGAAAACCACATATTGTTCCACCTAAAAATAATCCGTAAGCATAGTTTCTAGCAGTTTTAAGTTGAATTCTGCCTGAAGGTATTGGCCTTTCTGGTTTATTGATTAAATCGATTTTATAATCAAAATAATCATTAATCACATTTCCGGCACTGATTTCAAATAACACTGCTAAAATTGCAAGTATTATTGGTATGGAAATTGTATGGGATACAATAGCCACAAGTATGATTGCTATCATCGCCATCATCACATTCCCTGGTCTTAATATTTCAATATATGGATTCATCTTTTTTCCGCCTATGATTATTTACTTATTAATTATATACTTAAACAATAATTATATAAACTATGTAGAGTAATACATATATTAGTATATTATTTATTTAATTTATATTATTACATTTTAGCTGGTGTTAAATTTGGAAAAAATTAAAATAGCGATAGTGGGAATGGGTAACTGTGCAAGTTCCCTTATTCAAGGAATTCATTATTACGATGGGAAAAATCCTGAAGATGCAATCGGATTAATGCATTGGGATATTGGTGGCTATAAACCAAGTGATATTGAAGTTGTAGCGGCTTTTGATGTTGATAAGAGAAAAGTTGGTAAAACAATTGATGAGGCTATATTTGCCAAACCAAACTGTACTACTGTTTTCCAAGAGGATATTCCAAAATATGATGCAAAAGTAAGTATGGGTCATGTTTTAGATGGTGTTGCAGATCACATGTCTAACTATGATGAGGAATTTACATTTGTTGTCAGTGATGAAGAACCTGTTGATGTTGTAGAAGTTTTAAAAGAAAGCGGTGCTGAAATACTTGTAAATTACTTGCCTGTTGGATCAGAAGATGCCGCCAGATATTATGCACAATGTGCACTTGATGCAGGTGTTGCTTATGTAAATTGTATGCCTGTATTTATTGTAAGTGATGATGAATGGGATGCTAAATTCAAAGAAAAAGGAATTCCAATTGTTGGCGATGATATTAAAGCTCAAATTGGTGCTACCATTACTCATAGAACACTAGCTAGTTTATTTATGGATAGGGGTGTTAAATTAGATAAGACCTATCAAATTAATACTGGTGGTAATACTGATTTTCTTAATATGCTTAACAGGGACAGATTAGACTCTAAAAAAGAATCAAAAACTGAAGCTGTCCAATCAGTTCTTAAAGAAAGAATGGATGATAGAGATATTCATATTGGACCTAGTGATTATGTCCCATGGCAAAATGATAATAAATTATGCTTCCTCAGGATGGAAGGACGTACTTTTGGGGATGTTCCAATGAACATTGAACTCAGATTAAGTGTTGAAGATTCACCAAACTCTGCTGGATGTGTCATTGATGCAGTAAGATGTTGTAAAATCGGTTTGGAAAGAGGTATTGGTGGACAATTAACTTCTATTTCTTCATACACTATGAAACATCCTCCAATCCAATATACTGACGATGAAGCATATGATAATGTTGAAAAATTCATTTCCGGCGATTTGGAAAGATAATTTTTCAATTTCTTTTTTTTAATATTTCAGATTGAATTATTTTAATCTTTTGAAAATTATAAAATAAGCATTTTTTACTATTTTTTTAAATGAGTGTTGTGAAAATTTCACAAATTTATTAATATAAGTAATGATATATATTAATACATAAGGTATGAAATTTATAAAATTTTTTCAAAAATTTAAAAGAGGTGTTTATTAGATGGCAAAAGTAAGAATTACTGAAACTGCACTTCGTGATGCCCACCAATCTTTGCTTGCAACAAGGATAAGAACAAGGGACATGATTCCTATTGCAGAAGAAATGGATAAAGTTGGTTATTTCTCTGTAGAAGCATGGGGTGGAGCAACTTTCGATACTTGTATCAGATATTTAAATGAAGATCCTTGGGAAAGATTAAGAAATTTAAAATCTGAATTTAACAATACTCCTATTCAAATGCTCTTAAGAGGACAGAATTTAGTGGGATATAAACATTATCCTGATGATGTCGTAACTAAATTCGTTGAAAAATCTTATGAGAATGGTGTAGACATTTTTAGAGTTTTCGATGCTTTAAATGATATAAGAAATATGGAAAAAGCAATTAAAGTAGCAAAAGCCCAAGGTGCTCATGTACAAGGTACTATAAGTTATACAATAAGTCCTGTTCACACATTAGATGATTTTGTTGAATTAGCTAAAGAACTTGAAGCACTTGATTGTGATTCTGTAGCTATTAAGGATATGGCAGGTTTAATCACACCAACTGCTGCTTATGATTTAGTATCAAAATTAAAAGAAGAAACAGATTTGCTTGTGGATTTGCATTGTCACTGTACTAGCGGTATGACTCCAATCAGTTATTATGCTGCTTGTCAAGCGGGTGTTGATATTTTAGATACAGCAATCTCACCATTATCTTGGGGAACATCACAACCTCCGACTGAAAGTATTGTGGCAGCATTACAAGGAACTGAATATGATACAGATTTGGATTTAAAACAATTGTCACATATTAAAGAATACTTTGATGATATTAAAGATAAATATGCTTCTATTTTAGATCCAATTGCGGAAAGTATTGATGCTGACGTTTTATTATATCAAATTCCTGGTGGAATGCTTTCAAACCTTGTTTCTCAGCTTAAAGAGCAAAATGCATTAGATAGATATGATGATGTTCTTGATGAAATGCCTCGTGTAAGAAAAGACATGGGTTATCCTCCACTTGTAACTCCGACAAGTCAAATTGTTGGTATTCAGGCTGTAATGAATGTTTTAGGTGGAGAAAGGTACAAAACAGTATCTAATGAAGTTAAAGAGTATATGAAAGGTAATTACGGTAAACCTCCAGCACCTGTTGATGCTGAAATTTCTAAAAGAATCATTGGTGATGAAGAGGTAATTACTTGCAGACCTGCAGATTTATTGGAGCCTGAATTTGATAAATTCAAATCTGAAGGTATGAAAGAAGGGTTTGTAAAATCTGATGAAGATGCATTGACTTATGCTTTATACCCACCAATAGCTCCTAAATTCCTTAAAGGTGAAGCTGTTGAAGAAGATCTTGCTAGTCATCCAATCGAGGATTCTGAAATCGGAATTCCAACACAATATAATGTTGAAGTTGATGGTGATGTATTTGAAGTTAAAATCATGCCAACTGGATTCATGGAAGTTGAAGATACAGAAAAAGGACCATTCACTCCAGTTGAAGGCGGTGTACTCTCTTCAATGCAAGGTATGGTAATTAAATTAAATGTTAATGTCGGAGATAAAGTATCTGTCGGTTCAACCATTGCAGTAATTGAAGCTATGAAGATGGAAAACGATATTCAGTCTGAAATTGACGGTACTGTTGAAGAAATCTTCGTAGAACCTGGTGACGCAGTAAGTGCCGGAGATATTTTAATGGTTATCAAATAGATAACCTATTTTTACTTTTTTTTAAATATTTTTTATTATTGTTTCCAAATATATGTTTTTTTCAAAATAATTTGGGTATGTATAAATATTACTTTTTTTATAACTAATATTATCAAAGTTTCATGTAACTTTGAATTATTATTAGGAGACAAAAAGATGAAAAACTACTTTGACATTAAAGACAAAGTCGCTCTCGTTACTGGAGCATCTTCCGGTCTTGGTTGGCAAATTGCTCAAGCATATGCTAGTCAAGGAGCTAAATTAGCATTATTTGCAAGAAGAGAAGAAAGACTTATTGAAAACAAAAAAACATTGGAAGACGAATATGGGGTAGAAGTAATGTATGCTGTAACAGATGTCGGTGACCCTGAAAACATCGCTGAATCTGTTAAAAAAGTAGTGGATCATTTTGGAAGAATCGATATCCTTGTAACTGCTGCTGGTATGGGTAACAACAAACCTGTTGTTGATCAAAGCGCTGAAGAATGGGATAGACACATCAAAATCGATTTAAGTGGTGTTTACTACACTTGTGCTGAAGTGGGAAAAGTAATGATTGAACAAAATTATGGTAAAATCATTAACATTGGTTCAATCCACTCTCGTGTAATCTTCCCTGGTGGAGGAATTTCTGCATACTCATCAGCAAAAGGTGGAGTAATGAATTTAACCAAAAACTTAGCTGTTGAATGGGCTAAATATAATATTACCGTTAACGCAATCGGACCTGCAGTATTTGCTACTGAATTAACTACCGAAAGTATTGAAATGGAAGGATTCATGGATTTAATTGCAGCATATTGTCCAATGCAAAGACTCGGTGAACCTGGTGAACTTGACGGTCTTGCAATTTACTTTGCATCCGATGCTTCAAGCTTCTGTACTGGTCAATTAGTTTGTGTAGATGGTGGTTGGACAGCTATTTAAGTGTAATTTCTAATTACACTTCTTTTTTTTATTTTTTAATTAAAATAAGTATTTTCCACTAATTACTAGAATTTTCTAGTAACAGATTATTTTTCATATTTTGTCAAATCTTTAATTCCTGCTTTTTTAAATCCTCTTTTTCTTCTCATGCAGCTTTCACAGACGCCACAATGTCTTTCTGTACCTTTATAGCAAGAGTAACTTAGTTCCATTGGTGCATTAACTTCAAAACCTAATTTAACAATTTCATCTTTATTCAAATCTATAGCGGGTGCCTTTATTTCGATATTTATTGGTGAACCTACTTTGAACAATTCATTAAAACTTTTTAAATATTCTTTTGAATTGTCTGGGAAGGTATTGGCCTCTTCCTTGTCCCATCCGACGATTATTATTTCTGCACCAATACTTTCTGCAAATGATGCTGCTATGGATGTAAAGACAGTATTTCTGGCAGGAACCCATACGCTACTTGCACTTTCTGTAGATTTTCCCATATCATCCAAATCATCAAATTCAACTTCGGGAATATCTTCTTTTGTATTTAAACTTGAGGTACTAATTTCTGCCAGCCAATCTAAATCTATCACAGAATGTGTAAAGCCCATCTTTTCACAAATCTTTTTGGACGCTTTTAGTTCTTGTTTAAATGCTTTTTGCCCATAATTAAATGTTATGGCATGAATATCATAATCCTTTGCATACACGCTTGCCGCTACAGTACAGTCAAGTCCTCCGGATAATACTGCTATTGCTTTTTTCATCTTATCATCTCCCTTACTTCCCTTAGGCTAAGGCCGGTATCTAGAGCAATTCTTTTTAAATCTTCATATTCTGGCCTATTGGAAATTATCTTCCCATTAACATAACCTATTTTGAAAGTAACTTCATATTCTTTATTTTCTATTTTAAAACTTTTTTTAATGAATTCTCTTTTTGCTATTCCTCTGTGGATGTTTGGTGCTATTCTAATACCCAAACTTCCTGTTTCTTTAAATATTAAGTTAACTATTTCATCTCTTTTCTCTTTTCTAGAAATAACTTTCAACAAGCTGCCCTGTCGATTTTTTTTCATTATTATTGGTGTTATTGACACATCTGATACTCCAGCATCCAGCAATTTATCAAACAAGTAACCTATTTCTTCACCGGTTAGATGATCAAGGTTTGTTTCAATAACATCAATCTGGTCATTTTCATTAATGTTTTCAGATTGAATAACTCTTAAAACATTCGGATGGTCAAAATCTTTACTTCCGGCTCCGTAAGCTAATTTATCACTTTGAATTAATGGAATAAACTCTTTTATTTCATCGCATAACTCGGCATAAATTGCACACCCTGTTGGTGTTGCAATTTCGCTTGAAACGGGACCTCCCTTAAAAGGTATTCCTTTCAATATTTCTAAAACTGCAGGAACGGGGACAGGCAGAATTCCATGGGCGGTTTTGACTTGACCTCCGCCTACTGATATTGGAAGGCCAATTATCTTTTCTTTATCTAAATTCAGGGAATAGTATGCCCATACGGAACCAATCACATCGGCTACCGCATCGCTTGCACCAACTTCATGGAAATGTATTTCGTCTAAACTTTTTCCATGGACTTTTGACTCGGCAATAGCTATTCTTTTAAATATATTTAGGGATGTTTTTTTAATGTTTGCATCTAAATTTAAGTTATTTATTGCATCGACTAATTCATTATATAGGACATGGCTTTTTTTATCAAGCATTTCAACATGACAATACATAGCATTTATTCCATTTTTATTAACTTTATCAAAACTCACATTAACTTCACCAATAATGCCGGCTGATTTTTCCATAACTTCCCTTAATTTTATTTCATCAGCACCCAAATCAACCAATGCTCCAATTATCATGTTTCCAGATATTCCGCTTCCTTGTGGGTCTATAATGATTGTCATAAAAAATTTCTCCTAAAATATTTTTCATATAAACATTTAATAATAGTTTTGTTTAAATAGTATTAATAGTATTGGTGATTTTTGTTGCATAATAACAATTTTTTTAAATTGACAAATCAAGTCCAGATTTAATGTGGCTGATAGATATGCTATTATTCATATTGTTGGTTAAAGCAACATATTTTAAGAGTTAAGGTGAAAGAATGAATAGAATAAATGTTGTAGAAAAAGATTATGCGGTTTTTATCAATAATCCAAAAAATTTTCTCTCAATCAGTGATTTTACAGTCGGTGGCGGAATCAATGTGGTTGAAAATGTTAATATCATAAAATCTAAAGAAGGTTTGGAATCCGCGAAACATTCACTTGATCAGGATGAAAGACATTACATTGCTCAGGAGTCAGAATCACTACACTATTTTAAGAAATTTTATAAAAATATGGGCATGTATACATTTATTGAAAATGATTTGATTATTCAGGATTTCACAGACAAATTACAGGTTGCAAATTCACCAAAAGGTTTTCATGAAGCTAAAATTGACATAAGCAATGTCATATATGTAAAGAAGGTTTTATCTAAAAAGGACTTAGTTAAAATATTTAAACGGGTTACAAAATTTAAAGCAAAATATTTGGCTAGTTTAAATTTGCCGCTTCACATTAATAATATTTTAAATAATAATGATTTTTTAGCTGTTTTGTGTGATGTTCCAAAAAATGAAAATTTTGCATTTGATGATATTGATATCGATGAATTAAACATTGAAGTGGCAATTAAGGAATCTGTAGATGAAGCATTTAAAAGATTTGAATTAACATTTGGAATTCTTGATTATCTGGTCTCTAAAGGCATATTAATTGGCGACATGGTTGAAGCAGGAATGGAATTGATTGATGATAGCGATGTAACAGAAGAGCTGAAAGAAAAAATGGAAATTCAAATATTGGAATCATTGGCTGATATTGATGTAATTACATTGTTAATGTCTGCAATAAGAATTGAACAAGACTTCTCTGAAAATAGGTTAAGGGAAATTAACATTGGCGATAATCCTGCTTTATATGCGGATGATGTTTTAGGGTTAGCTATTGCAAATCACATTGGGGGCACTAAAGCAACATTTAATTTCAAAATTTATCAGGAAGTAAAACCTGGAATAATATATGGTCTTCCTCCAGTGTTGGATGATGGTTTTGCAGGTTTAATTGCCGGATGCATTTCAAAAATATTGTCTGGGTAATTAATTTAATTATCTTCCGGTGGTTGTTTGGCAGCGGGAAGAGGTTTTTTCCATATCAATTCTCAGGGTGGTGCGGAACCCTGTCCTGCAGCACCTTATTCCGATATTAATGTAAAAGATACTTCTCTTCTTTAACTTTTGGATTCAAAATTATTCAAGTCACTTAGAGACAGTCATATTCTTTTGAATGAACATGATGGTGGCTGTGTTTTGTTTGAACATAAGGATAAAGTAGAAAGATTATTGGATGATTAATTAACATGAAACTTTAATATAATATTATAGAAGATATAATTATAAAGAATGTATGATTAATGTAATTATTTAAATTTGGCTGTAATCAAATTTTGAGGAATAAAAATGGAACATGATGATTATTTTAAAGAGGAGGGATTTTCACCTGTAAAATCTCTTTTGGGATTATTGACTTTTTCAACAATTCTTCCCATTAATGTTTTCACTTCAATTGAATACATGACTCGTTTGGTATGGTGCTGGCCTTTCATTCATTTGCTTATAGGCTTTTTGGCAGCAGTTTGCGGATTTGTCTTTGGACAATTATTCCATTTAAATACATTTTTCACAGCGGTAATAGTATATGCATTTTTAATGCTGATAACGGGTTATAATCATCTTGACGGTGTAATGGATATGGCCGATGGGGTCATGGTTCATGGAACACCTGAAAAGAAAATTAGTGTTGTTAAAGACTCATCTGTTGGTGCTGGTGGTATAGCAACATTATTTTTGGTGGCTTCACTAACAATTGCCGGATTGAATAATATTTTAGATTATAATTTTATTATGGGTATTGTAATTTGTGAAATGGTAGCTAAAACTTCCCTTTTGACTACGGCTTTAAATTCTAAACCGTTGACTCCTGGAATTGGAAGTTATTTTATATTGTCAACCAATTCATTTAACTATACCATATCTTTAATTGTTGTGGCAATTATATCCTTCTTATTGGGTGGTGTAGTCGGATTGGTTGGGCTTGTTGGAGCTATTATTTCAGGATTTTTAATTTCCATTATTGCAAAAAGAAATTTCGGTGTTGCAAATGGGGACGTATTGGGAATGAGCAATGAGGTTGGAAGATTAATGGCTTTGCTTTTCATGTCAATAGCTCTTTATTTTGTATAATTTGGTGATAAGATGAATGTAAATGTTTTAAGATTGGATCATAGGTTAAAAAGAGATACTCGTATTACTACTCATGTCTGTTTAACTGCCCGTGCATTTGGGGCAAGTAAAATTTACCTCGCAGGAGAGGAAGATAATAAGTTAATGGATAATGTAAGGGATACCTCTAAAAGATTTGGAGGCAACTTTGAAATAGAGCATACTGATTCTTACATGGGCGTTATCAATAAATGGAAAAAGGACGGCGGTAAAGTAGTGCACTTAACCATGTATGGTTCACAGGCTCATGAGGTGGCTCCGGAAGTTAGGGAAGACGGAAGTGATATTTTAATTATTGTCGGAGGTTCTAAAGTTCCGGGAAAGGTTTATAAGGCTGCTGACTGGAATGTGTCAGTTACAACACAACCGCATTCAGAAGTATCTTCTCTTGCTGTATTTCAGCATTTATTGATGGATGGTCGTGAATTTGATTTAGAATTCGAAAATCCGGTTTTAGAGGTCATACCTACAGCCCATGGTAAAAATGTCAATATTCATGATGAAAATCGTTAGGATATGAAATCGTCCAATCTTTTTATTGCTTTAAGTTTTTCATCTTTTTTTATTCTTGCCTGGTCAAGAGCATCTTTTATTGTTTGGATTGAATGGTCATAAACTTCTTTATCAACAGGATAAGGAAATCCATCTTTTCCTCCATGGGTAAAACTATATTTAACAGGGTCTTTCCAGCTTGCAGGTTCACCATAAACCAAATCTGATATCAGTGCAAGTGCTCTTATTTTTTTAGGGCCAATGCCTTGAAGCAGGATTAATTCTTCATAATTTTCAGGCTGTATTTCCCAGGCATTTTTCAAAACTTCAAATTCCTTATCCGATATGTCCATGTCCAATACTGGATGATGTGATGGCATTGAAAAGTCTTCTAAAAGCGTTTGCTGATCTTTTCTTTTAAAATATTGTCTTAAATGGTCGGGGTTATCATTAATTAAATCAACACTGATTTTTTGGGCAGATTTGCTTTTTTCATCAGTCATATTGAGAGTATTTGGTGTTTTTTTATCGCAGGATATTCCGCTATGTGGATCCAATAGCAGGTCATTAACTTCTTCACCCATCCAATGATATCTGCGGGCATATTTATTTTTTGTGTTCATTCCCTGTTGAATTACTGCCCAGTCTCCTTTTTCAGTAACAAAGAAATGGTGCTGGTATAATGTGTAGCCATCCTGAATGCAGGAATTGTCAATTTTTGCAGATAATTTGCTGGTTTCAATTAATTTTTCAGTAGTTTTCGTTTTCAAATTAAAAATATCTCCTGCATGAGCAATACCATCAGGAGTCTTACGGGATTTGGCACCTTTGCCTCCACTCAAATAGATTCCATGTTCTTCGGGGGATAATGATTCTTTTAGAGCACCCATTGTAGTAGTGGTTGTTCCGGAGGAATGCCAATCAAAACCTAAAACGCAGGAAAATGCCTGAAACCAGTAAGGATTAGAAATTCTTCTAATAAATTCATTTAAACTATATTCCTCAATAATAACTGAAGTCAGTGCACCTGATAGGTCAACCATTCTTGAAAATAACCATCTTGGCGGATGGCCTCCATGCAATGGTAAATTTACTGCTCCTTTTCTTTGCATATTCATTATTTATATTATTAATTTATTTATAAAATTTAGGTGAGAGCATTTGAATACTATTAAAAACATAACTTTAATAATAAGTTTAATCATATTTATTAATGTTATAATGTTTATTAAATTATTATAGGAGCGTTATTATTTATGGCAATTAAAGATGGCGATTTCGTTCGCGTAAATTTTACCGGTAAAATTAAAGAAAATGACGAAGTATTTGATACTACTTATGATGAAATAGCTCAAGAAGCTGAAATTTTTGATGAAAACAAAACTTACAAACCAATTCCTATTGTTGTTGGAGGAAACCATTTATTACCAGCTATTGAAGAAGAAATTGTGGGTCTTGAAGCTGGAGACCGTAAAACTGTAGAAGTTGACAGTGATAATGGTTTTGGTCCACGTGATCCAAAAGCAATACAATTAATACCAATGAAAGAATTCAAAAAACAAGGTATGACTCCATATCCTGGAATGAGAATTTCAGCTGAAGGTGGGGAAGGTAGAATCTTAACCGTTAATGGTGGAAGAGTAAAAGTTGATTTCAACCACCCATTAGCAGGTAAAGACTTAATTTATGATGTTGAAGTAACTGAAATCATTGAAGACAGTGAAGAAAAAATCAAAAGTATGATTGAGTTACACTACTCCAATCCTAATGTGGATTTAGAAAAAACCGAAATTTCAATCGAAGATGGTGTTGTAAGCATCCAATTAGATGAAATGGCTAAATTCGACCAACAATCTTATATGGACATTACTTTCGCAAGATTCAGAATAGCTAAAGATATCTGGGAAAACATTGAAGAAGTTACTAAAGTTAATTTCGTTGATGCTTTCGAAAAAAGAGAAGAATCTGACGATGATGAAGAAGATGAAGAATAATCTTCTTCTAAATACTTTTTTTATGGCTTACCGCTACTATTCCGGGAATATTTTCTACTTCTAATTTATACATGGCTTCCATGCCTTCATGAGCAAATAGAACACACTCTTTTTTTAGGACTTTGCTTGTTAATAATGCTGCAACTGGCGGTGTTATTACAAAAATCGAATTATTTTCATTTAATGCATTAATTGTTTCATCGTGAAGCATTCCTTTTCCAATATGTATCTTAACTCCATGTTCACTTAAGAATGGGATGGTTGATTCGATTTCTTCTTTATTGCTTGTTGTTGGAGCTATTCCTGCATCACTAACTGCAGTATGCATTATTGCAGACCCATTTAAATCAAAATCTAGTTTATTTTCTTTGATCAATTCAACAAGCTGTGGCAGGGCTGCATCACGTCCGGTTAAAATCGTTCCTGAAATAGAAACTTGATTGCC
Source organism: Methanobrevibacter sp. (assembly GCF_045636185.1). Taxonomy (GTDB): domain Archaea; phylum Methanobacteriota; class Methanobacteria; order Methanobacteriales; family Methanobacteriaceae; genus Methanocatella. Next base: position 28,184 of record NZ_JAZTXC010000111.1, read on the forward strand.
CACATTGAGAGATAGAATTTCTTCATCAGAAATTGGTGTTGTTATCTGTTTCATACCTAATTCTTTAATATTAATTTATTTTAAAATTTCTTATTTTGTTAAAAATATTTTTTTTGATATCCTTTTCACTATTACTGATTGGGATGTTATGGGAGTGATGCTGTAAAAGATGTAAATGAACTCAGTTATATTGATTATCAACAGAAATAATTGGAGATATATTTTAATTTTTAAAGTAGTTAATTCTGATGTAATCTTTTTTAGTAACTGAAGTATATGTACTGATTAATTAAATTAGTATACTTAAAACAACTGTCACATGACAATCCAATAGTGTTGGCAGTACTTTGTCCATATTAAATGGGCTATGGAATTTTTAGAGAAAATTACACCGTATCCTATAAAACTATTCATGATGGCTGTGTTGTTGCATTTAATGGAGGATATGAAAAATAGCTAGAGAAAAACAACTTCATAGAATTGGTGTGGATAGGTGGTATTCCATATAATCTGAGGGTAAAACCTTTTAACAAAAATCCAGTCCAAAAATTTAATCATTGGTAAAATCAAATATAATCATACTAATGTTTAAAAGTCATTATGTTAAAATATTTTTAAATTAATATGTTGGAGGATTATAAATATGAATGAAAGAGCTAACGAAAATTCTTGGATTCCATTAATAGTTGTTGCTTGTGCTTCTTTTATTATAGTATTGGACTCTTTATTTATGAATGTTAGCATTTCGCATATTGTTGCTGATTTGAATAGTGATGTTAGTACTGTTCAAATGATTGTGTCGTTTAATACTCTTATTACGGCCGCGTTAATACTGCTCAGTACCAAACTTCAGGACATAGTCGGTAAAAAGAAACTGTTTTTTATTGGTGCTGCACTTTTTGGTATCGGCATATTTACTGCAGTAATAAGTTCAAGTGTTATAATGTTTTTTGTCGGATGGGCAGCGATTAAAGGTGTTGCGGGGGCATTAATGCTACCTGCTATAGTTTCAATAATAAGTGGAACATATTCCGGCAAAATGCGTACAATTGCTTTGGCAACTCTGGGGATAGTGGCAGGACTTGCCGATATTCTTGCTCCACTCATTGGTGGGGTTATTACAACTTATTTCAGTTGGAGATATACTTTTGCATTCGAATTAATATTTATTCTCTTTATTTTAGTAATGCAAAATAAAATACCTAATTTCAAACCTACTGAATCTAAAAACGATTTGGATATTATTGGCGCTATAATTTCTAGTATAGGGCTTGTTTTACTTGTGCTTGGTATTTTGACTTTGACTAATGATATTGCTACCAGTATAATTGAGATAATTTTGGGATTAATGGTCTTGGCAATCTTTATATGGTATGAACTCAAAAGAAAAAGGTCAGGCAAAGTTCCATTGCTTGATGTTTAGTTATTCAGAGACAGAAATTTGCGTCTTGGTGCATCAATTAAGTTATTATATAATATTATAATAGCCGGAACATTTTTTGTATTGGTTCTGTTTTTCCAAAGTGTATTTCAGTTAAATCCATTTGATACTGGTTTGGCTTCACTTCCGTTTTGTATGGCTTTGCTTATTTTTTCAGTGTCCGCTCCAAAATTAATTGGAAAACTGAGTCATAAGAAACTCATGGCAATAGGATGTATAATTTCTATTGTTGGATGTCTGATTTTAAGTTATCAATTTAAATTAAATATATCATTATGGGGTTTAATTCCCGGACTGTTTTTACTTGGATCAGGAATTGGTTTTATGATGGCTTTAAGTTCAGATGTTGCATTATTCGATATTCCTGCTGAAAGCCAAAATAACGCATCAGGTATTATTTCAACTGGTGAGACATTAGGTTCATCATTGGGTACAGCAATTATTGGAATAGTTCTAATTCTTGGAGTTATGGGGGGTATTAGTACAGCAATCGATACCTACGCACCTAATTATTCGGGAGACGAGCAATTCCATCAGGAGGTCTATGATTACTTCCAAAAATTAGATACTATGGATGGACAAGATAGTATTGTTGTGAATACTGCAGATATAATTATTCAGAGTGCAATGGCATCCGTAATGATGGTATTGGCCATCGTGTTAGGAGTTATTCTAATTTTAACGCTGCGGATAAAAGAAAAAAATATTAAAAAACGATGAGAGTTTATCTCTCACTTTTTTTCATTGTTTGGGTGTTGGCAGAAATTATTAAGTTTTGATTTTATTGGTATTTGATGGCAGTCCATGTTGTATCAAAGCTTTTCTCGAAAATGAGATCAGTATCATCATTTGCGCAAATTAACCAAGAATATTGAATTCCCATAAACATTATAACCAATGATTCGACAATATTTTCAGTTGAGAAGTCATGTCTGATTTCATTTTGCCTTTTGCCATCTTCGACGAGAGCGGTTAAAAATATTTTAATGTCTCTTCCTGTTTGTAGAACTATTCTGATAACCTCATCTTCGACATATCCTGTTCCGGTTAAAAGAAGTATCACGTCTCCATAATTGATTTTTTCATTGATGCTTTTAATTTCAACACCGTTTATGAAGTGATGTAAAATATAAAGCAATGCATCATGGATCCTGTTCTTTGACGGGCCTTCAAGGGGGATTTTATCAAAATCGATTTTAATGTAATCCACCATATATTTTTGCATAATTGCTTCAAATATTTCGCTTTTATCTGAAAAATGATAATATATGCTGCCGGTTGGCAGTCCTGTGGCATTTCGAATTTCACTGATTGAAATGTCGATTGTGCTTTTCTCCAATATTAATTTCAGTGTTTTTTCTACAATCAGGTCTTTAGTGTTCATTTAACCACATCATTTTTTTATAGTCAATTATATTATTCTCTGAATCTTATCTTTTCCCATTCCAAATCGAAATTGTCTTCAAAGGCTGAAATCATATCATCAATCCAATATATTTCCCATTGATATTGAATTCCCATGTATGTGCGGATTAAGGACTCTGCAATGTCTTCGGCTGGGTGGTCTTGCCGGATTTGTCTGTTTTTTTGACCTTCCACAATAATTTCTGTGAAAAATGCCTTCAATTCTTTTATGATGCCTTGATAAATCTTGCGGGAATTTTCATAAGCAAATCCGTTTGCAGTTAAAACATCCAATATCGCCCGGTAATCTACATCTTCAATCGTTTCAATTTTGATTCCGCTTTGCTTTTGTTTAACCATTTCAGCCATGGCATCGTGTATTTTCTCTTTTGCATTTCCCTTTATCTGTGTGAGTTTGTCCATATCAAATTTGACATAGTCTAGAAGATATCTTTCAGTAATTTCATTACATATATCTTCTTTGCTTGAAAAATAATAGTATATTCCTCCGGTAGCAATTCCAGTCTCAGCACTTATTTCTCTAACTGAAACTATGGAGTTATGCTTTTTAACCATTAATTTTAAAGTTTTTTCTAAAATTAACTTTTTAGTATTCATACATTAAACAATATTATAGTTCTTTGTTATTAAATAATGTAGAGAACAAACATTCTATTATATTAAATATTCCACAGTTGTTTATATTTGCATGCATAGCTTCAGCAAGTGCGGCAGGGAATTAAACAGATAATTTATACGTTGATTAATCAACCAGTACAACTAATGAAAAACTTGCATTTGATTCAAGTTTAGATACAAGTTCTGCATCTAATGACAGTAATGTTTTAGTAATATTCAAAACCAAAACAAATGGCAGATTTAATTAATCAAAATTAAAAGTTGATTTGAAAAAATAATAAATACCATGGTCATATAATCCAATATTTTTCGTACTATATATTTTTCCTTTTTTTGTTTATGAACAAACGGAGAATAGAGTTGTTCCAATATAGTGGAATGTCTATTTTTCATATCAATTTTTAACATTATAGAACAATCGTTCTCTATATTATTTAATAATAATGAAGTAATAATATACGAATATATGAATACTAAACAGTTAATTTTAGAAAAAACTTTAAAATTAATATTTATTCATTAATGGAGGAGAATATGTCAAAGAAAATATTTTGTTTATTGATAGCATTATTAATGGTATTGACTGTTTCTTGCGTATCCGCAGCTGAATACGGGGATAATTCTACTGCGACTGTGGATGAACAGGTTACACTTCAAATGGCCATTGATGATGTTCAATTAGAAAGTAATGATAATGATGCTGATGTTTTATCAGCCGGCTCTAAAGATCCAAATTTAAATATTAAACCTAGTTGTAATGACTATGGGGATGTTTCATTTTGGGCGAGTACTGAAAAAAATGCTACTGGTCTCGTAAATGCAAAGTTTATCCTTTTACTTCCTTATGGTGTTGAGAAGGTCGAAGTTAATGAAAATCTTACTCTTAAAAATGGTTCCGTTTCATGGGGTGGAGAGGGTACTTTTTTACCTAAAGGTAGTTATCGCGTCGAGGCAACATACTATGGTGATGATAATTATGCTTCAGCTTACAAGGCTACCCCCGATACCGGTCCAGATGCTTTTAATGTTCCAAAATATCATCTTAATTTAAATTTTACTAATTTGGCAGTAAATGAAAAGGGTAATATTGTTGCTAATGGACAGTTAGATAATGAAAATGCTGATGGACCATATAACATGCTATTCACCAATAATGATACTGGTAAAAGTATAATTGTGTATCGTCTATTTGTTAAAGATAAAGCAATTATTGAATATGAAGGGGCTCCAGAACTTGGTGGAGGAGAATATATAGTTTCTATCAGGTATATTGGTACTGATCAATTTTTCCCAACACTTTCTGAAGAAAAATACATAGGTGTTTCTGATATTGTTCTTAATAAAACATCTATTGTATTGGGCGTTGGTGATGAAATTGAATCTGGTGCTTCATTAAAGCCTGCAGATGCTGGCAATTTAACTTTCGCTTCAAGTAATGAAAGTGTTGTCACAGTAGATGCAAATACTGGCGTAATTACTGCTGTGGGATTAGGTGATGCTACTGTGACTGTTTCATGTGCAGGTAATGATAAGTATGGTCCTGCTGTAAATAAAACTATTGCTGTTTCTGTCAAGATTCCTGTTAATATTACTGTTGATCCTGCTGAAGTGGCTTTGTATATTGGTGAAAATCTTACACTTAATGCTAATTTGACTCCTGCAGATGCGGGTAATTTAACTTTCGTTTCAAGTAATCCAAAGGTTGTCAATGTAACTGCAGATGGTTTAATTATTGCTGTGGGCGAAGGCAATGCTAATATTACTGTTAGTTTTCCGGGTACTGAGGAGTATGCTGCTTCTGATGTAGTTGTTCCTGTTACTGTATCTTTATATGATGCTATTGTTTCTGCTGAGGATATGGAATTAACTGTTGGTGAGAAAGGTACTATTGACTATACTACTGATCCTGAAGGTTTGAATGTTACTTTTGTTCCTGATGATTCAGGAGTTGTTAATGTTACTGATAATGGTTTAGTTACTGCAATAAAACAAGGTACTGCCAATATTGCTATTAACGTTGGTGATAATAAGAAATACGCACTCAATTCAACAGTTATTACAGTCACTGTATCTTTATATGATGCTAGTGTTTCTGCTGAGGATATGGAATTAACTATAGGTGAAAACGGTACTATTGACTATACTACTGATCCTGATGGTTTGAATGTTACTTTTGTTGTTGATAATTCTGGGGTTGTTGAAGTTAGTGATGATGGTACTGTTACTGCTTTGAAAGAAGGTACTGCTCATATTACTATTAACGTTGGTGATAATGAAACTTATGCACTTAATTCAACAGTTATTGCAGTTACTGTTAGTTTAATTGATGCTAGTGTTTCTGCTGAGGATATGGAATTAACTGTTGGCGAGAAAGGTACTATTGACTATACTACTGATCCTGATGGTTTGAATGTTACTTTTGTTGTTGATAATTCTGGGGTTGTTGAAGTTAGTGATGATGGTACTGTTACTGCTTTGAAAGAAGGTACTGCTC
>NZ_JAZTXC010000112.1:0-17952 GCF_045636185.1 Methanobrevibacter sp.
AAAGGAAATCCGACAAGAGTTAAACAAAAGAAATCCTTTACGAGAGGAAATAACTGGGAGCTGGATTCCATATTTGCCGAACATAAAATGCCAACAATAGGATCTATGAATATCAGCCCCAAAATCGAAATGACAATTCCAATCGCCACCAGACTAACCATTGAAACCGTAAAATACGCATTACTACTGAAATCATCATATTTCGCCTTCATGGAAGACATTAGAATGCTGCCTCCAAATCCGACAGCCCAGCAAATCATATCTATGAATGAGACCGTTGGAATAACTACCTGAATTGCAGCCAAATTGAAGGAGCCAATTAAAAAACTTACTATTAACGCATCTGAAAATATACATACATTATTTGCCATCGTAGTAAGTAAACTAGGCAATAAAAACTCATTAAACTTACTTTTTAATAGATTATATCTCCTTTCATACATTGCCCAACACCCTAATATCGATTATCCAAAGAAAGCTAAATCATTTAAATACTCGATAAAATTATAAATGTATTCTTCTGAAATAATTGGCCATTTAACTCCTAACCTATACAATACTTGGATAGTATAATCATTTTCAGCACCAATCCAAACTTTTTTCATGGTTCCTCCCCCAGCAGAAGTAATCAAACCGGATATACCCTCCTGTTTATCCTTATCATTGAAAGCCTGATTTAAATACTCATCATACACGTCCTCTTCAACGGCATCAATTTCAAGACCCAAAGGTTCAATAATATCTATTATGTCTCCAAAACAAATTGTGTGGTGCTGATATGGATGGAAAACAACACATTCTTTAGGTGTTTTGGATAATTCAACAATAGATTTGGCAGTCATATCAATAGGACTTAATTCATCAGCACTGCTTAGCAGGGAATAAGGCATTTTACCAAGTGTTACAAAAGCCTTAAGTCTATTGATAAAACCATTTGTTTCGAAATTAATTTGGAATTCACCATCATCACTTCTGGCCATTAAATTCCCAACCCTCATGATTTTAACAGATAGATTATCTTCAATTGCAGATTCTAAAACAGCTCTTTCTGCTAAAAATTTACTTCTAACGTACTGATTTTCAGTACCTTGTCCAATGTATAAATCTCTTTCATTAAACAGGTAATCCTCTGGAGGGAAATTGTTTACACTTTCACCGGCAACACTATATGTTGAAATCTGTACAAATTTTGAATTTTTCAATTTGGCAAATTTTAAACCGTTTAAAACCCCTCCGTAATTAATATCTTCAATATCAGTGCCGGAAGAGAAATGTTTAACATTAGCTGCACAATTAAATATTGTATCAATTCTGTATGAACTTAATTTTTCAAAATCTTCATATCGAGTTATATCTCCGTCAATAATATGTATCCTATCATTGAATAGCTCTTCATAGTCATTTGAGAAATAATAGTACAATAAAAATTTCAATCTTTCTTCAGCAGATATATTTCTTTTGGATCTAACTAAACAGTAAATATTGCCATCATTATTTTCCAATAGTTCCTTTAAAATATGAATGCCCAAAAATCCTGTAGCACCAGTTAATAAAATATCACCTAAATCATCATCAGGGCCTGATTTGATGAAATTTTCCAAAGTATTTTCATTTAACAACTCATTAATTTTAGAATAGTCATAATCAGACTCTTCACTACGTACAATTTCAGAATCCTCATCATTTAAAATAAACTTAGTAAGTTTACGAGGTGAAGGATTATCAAAAACATCAGCATAACTGATATCATAACCCCTATTTAAAGCGGCTAGAGTAATTTTAGTTACAAGTAGTGAAGTTCCACCTATTTCAAAGAAATTATCCGTAACTCCTACTTTATCAAGAGATAAAATATCTGCAAAGGTATCTGCGAAAAATGCTTCAATATCATTTTCAGGAGCAACATATTCCGTAATCAAAACAGGTTCTGGCAAATTCCTGAAATCAGTTTTACCATTCAATGTTTGAGGCATCTCATCCAGTTCCATATAAACAGTAGGAACCATATAATAAGTCAATTTTGAATTTAGATGTTCTTTTAATTTGTCAATATCTATAGAATATCCATTTCCATCATTTTTAATATCCTCATAAACTGTAAAGTATGCACATAAGTGGTCATTGCCTTTAATCTTTTTCACAACAACTGCAAGAGATTTAATACCTTCAAATTCTTTAATGGCTGATTCAATTTCACCAATTTCTATTCTCAAACCTCTGAGTTTAATTTGATCATCAAGTCTTCCAAGAATTTCGACTTCCCCGTTTTCATTCCATTTAGCAAAATCTCCGCTACGATAAAATTTAATGCCCTTGATAGTCATGTAAACTTCGGCATTTTTTTCAGGACGGTTGAGATAAGCTCTTGAAACACCATGACCTGCAACATACAATTCCCCTAAAACATTAGGCGGTAAAGGATTGGAGTCTATGTCCATAATCTCTTCATAAACATTAAGTACTGGTTTTCCAACAGAAACAACATTAGGTTGATTGATTAATTTATCATTACATGCCACAGTTGTCTCTGTCGGCCCATAACTATTAATTATTTTGCCGTCAGACACTTTTGAGAGAATATCATATAAATGTTTTGGAAAAGCTTCTCCACCAACAACAAATATTTTAAATTTAGCAATGCAATCTTTCAACCCGTCAATTTCAAGATACTGCAACAATCTTGAAGGAGTACCATCAAAAATATTAGCATTTGTTTTTTCAATCAGAGGAATTAACTCCAATGGATTTTTAATCTGAATATCATCAGCAAATACAACCGGAACTCCATTTAAAATAGGTAAAAGCATTTCTTCTAAAAATGTGTCGAATGCAACAGTAACTAATGATAACATTTTATAATTCTCATTTTCTGCATTTGAAACTAATTCATGACAAAAAGTATTGCTCGGATGTGGATAGACATAATTGGCAAAGTTTCTATGTTCTATCATCACTCCTTTTGGAAGACCTGTTGAACCTGAAGTATAAATAAGATATGCCAAATTCTCAGGAGAAACATCAACGGTTGGATTAGAAGTATTTTCCTCTTTTAATAATTCATCAATATCCAGCAGATTATCTGAACAGGAAGATAAATCCAAACCTCTCCTATCAATGACATCATCAACAATGATAAATTTTGATTCACTGTCTGATAAAACATGTTCAATACGGTCCTGAGGATACTCTGAATCGACAGGAATGAAAGCAGCACCCGCTTTTAAAATACCAAAAATTGAAGCTGGGATATTACTGTTACGTTTTAAGATAAACATGACTTTATCTTCAATTTCAATACCTTTATTAATTAAAGCATTTGCAATACGGTTTGCTTTCTCATTTAAATCATTATAAGTGAATTCACCATCAGATGCAGTTAAAATAATCTTGTCTCCATTTAATTCACACTGTTTTTCAAACATCTTATTAAGGCGACTTTCACCAATATCGACAAATTCTAACTCATCAACATTAGGGATATCCCTTTCAACAATAGAAATTTCTTTCAAGAGGACATTTTCCAATTCTTCAGAACTGCATTTAGTAAATTTATTTAAAACAACGATGATGCTGTCCAAGAATGTCTTAATATATTTTTCACTGTACAACCCATCATTGTATAAAACATTCAATTCCATACCATCTTCATTCTCATAAACATTAAAACTAACTTTATAATCAGTTTCAAGAGAATTCAAATGATTAATTTCGTATATATTATTATCCAATTCAATTTTATTATTTTCAAGAGCATTGTAGGAATATAAAAATTCAGGTTTTAAATTAAATTGATCTGAGATTTTAATATACGGATATATACAATGTTTAATTCCATTTTTCCAAATTTCATCAATCTGTTCAAAGAATTCTCTAACGGAAATATTTCTATTTTCATTTATAGAGACTATTGGTAATGTTTTAACTAAAAATGCTTGTGTATGATAATAATTAGAATTAAGTCTTCCGTTGAATATGGTTGTTAATAATGTCTTATCAGTATATGTGTACTTGTTTAATGTTAATATTGTGCTGGCCATGAATAAAATGTTTGGTGAAATTCTTTTATCGGCACAGAATTCTTTTATTGATTGTGAATCAATATTTTTGGAAAAAGATTTTAATTCACCAGATTCATCATCATCATTTAAATCTGGAGTCAGTATGGTTGAATCCATATCTTCTGTAAATAAATCATGGAAATATTTTTCACTGCCAGCATACTTTTCAGTATTTTTTTCCTCTTCTTCAATCAAAGAGCAGATATAACCATTAATGACTTCTTTTTCTATTTTGTCACCATTATATGCATTAGCAATGTTTTTAAATAACATGCCTGAAGATTCACCATCAGTTATTATATGATGTATATCAAAAAACAGAATTGTTTCATCATTGGTTTTATATATTTTAGCTCTGAATAACTGATTATACAATAATTCAAATCTTTCAACATTTTCTTTTTCAATTTCCTCATCAGAAATCTCATCTATTTCAATGATAGGAATTTCATCAACAGGTATCGAATCGTCACGTTTGTGCATTAACTGACCATTATGGCTGACAATTCTTGTTTTAAGATAAGGATATGCATCAATTGTTTTGGTAATTGCTTCTTTTAATTTTAATGCATCGATTGATTTATCAAATCTTACAATGGATGGAAGATTATACTGTGGTTCATCAGGATTTTGAACGCATTCATAATATACTCCCAGTTGATTATCCATTAACGGATAATAAGTAATGTCTTTTGAAGATTTAATTAATTCACCTAACTTTTCATCAGATTCGCTACCATCAATTAGATTTCCGATAAATCTTATTTTAGGATTATTCAATAATTCAATGATATTTAAATTAATATTGAATGATTCTGAAATACTCACATTTAATTTCATTAATGATAATGAAGTAAATCCAAGGGAATATAAATTGTCTGTAACACCGAAATTTTCATCATATGCATATTCAAATACCAGTTCCAGCAATTTTTTTTCAATGTCATTTGCAGGTGAAACATTTTCAAATTCCAATTTTGGTTCAGGCAATCTATTAATGTCCATTTTACCGTTTGGAGTTCGTGGAAGTTCATCAACTTGCATAAATGCAGTTGGAACCATATAATTAACCAGCTTGTCCTCCAAATAATTTTTCAAAGAATTTTTATTAACTTCCCCATTAATGGTATAATAAGCACACAAATGCATATCATTATTGATTTCTCTAATTACGACCACATTTTCTTTTATATTTGGATAGCAGCCAATATTATATTCAATTTCACTTGGTTCAATTCTTAATCCCCGTAATTTAATCAGATTATCTATTCTTCCTTTAAAAATAAATTCGCCATCATGTGTTCTAACCGCATGATCTCCACTTTTACAGTAAGGAATTCCATTGATTTCAATGAATACTTCATTTGTCTGATCTAAATTATAATATCCTTTTCCAACTGAAGGTCCTCCAAAGTATAATTCACCCATCACTCCATCAGGCAACAGTTTTCCATCAATATCCCTAACGTCAGCTATGGAATTTTCTAAGGGTTTACCTATAGTAATGTTATTGCTGTCCGTTGATATTTTCTTTAATGGAACTGGGAATAAAAAATTACCTTCACTTTGTCCGTAAGCATTAAATATGACCGCATCAGTGTATTCTTCAATTGCATCAAATTTTTTTGCAGGAAATGCTTCCCCGCCCATAATAATAGCTTTAAAAGACTTAATTGAATCGCAAAATTCATCGATTTCCAAGTAAGATAAAAATCTTGAAGGTGTCATTGTTACGGATTCAGGTTGTGTATTATTGATTAATTCAATCAAATCTGAAATGTTCTTAACTTCAGAATCACTGGCAAAAATCAATCTAATGCCGTTAGTTACTCCAGTTAAAATATCCCTTATGGACATGATAAATGAAATTGTTGAAATAGTCAAAATACTGTCAAAATTTTTCATAGGATTTCCTGTAATCTGGTTACACATTCCTTTGTGACTAACCATTACTCCTTTAGGTTTTCCCGTAGATCCTGAAGTATAAATTATATAAGCCAAATCATCAGGTTCAATATTGACATTAGGATTTTCAGGGTTACCATTACAAAGCAACTCTTCAATACTCAAGGAATTTTTTCCAGATTTTTCAGTGATAATGTAATTCGCATCACTGTTTTCATAAATATAATTTATTCTTTCTTGAGGATATTCAGGGTCAATTGGAATAAAAGCACATCCCACTTTCAAGATAGCCAAAATCGATGCAACCAGATTACTGTCTCTTGGAAGCATGACTAAAACATTATTTTTTGGTTTAATCCCCTTATCGATCAAAGCATTAGCAATAATATTTGTTTTTTCATTTAATTGCTTGTAGGTTAATGTAGCATCACAGGCAACAAGAGCAACATCATCAGGAGTTTCACTAACTTGCTTTTCAAAACGTTTATGAATGAATGGAAGTTCAACTTCGGCAAATTGGGGGGTTTTTCTTTCGGGCTGCAGACTTACATCACATATTCTAAATTTAGAGACATCACAACTCAAGAACTGATTTAAAATGGATTTTATGGAATTAGCGAAAATATGAATATAATCCTCACTATACAACTGATTATTGTATTCTATTTCCAGTTCAACATTTTCTTTAAAACATTTCACAAACAAAGCAATTTTATAAACACTAGAAACAGAATCCTCACAACATGATTCTTCAGACACATTAGACTTGTTGTCAGTGCCCATATCCTCTGATTGTAAAAATTCATTATATGAATATAAGAATTCAGGATTTAATTGATATTTTTCTGCAATTTTAGAGTAAGGGTAGAAACTATTTTCCATTGTAGTTTTCCATGTTTTATCAACAGATTTAATGAAATCAATGATAGGAATTTCCCTATCTTCATTAGAAATGATAAATGGAACAGTTTTAAAAAGTCCTGACTGACCATTATCAAAATCATAATCAGACATATCATTAGATATTGCTGTTAATAAAGTATTTTTAGTGAATGTAAATTTATTGAGTGCTAAAACAGTACCTGACAAGAATAGGGTGTTTTTACTTATGTCATATTTATTACAGAAATCATCAATATCTTTATCTTCAATAATTTCTGCCATGTTTTTTAATTTTCCATCAGCAGGATTACCATTTAAATCTGGAGTTAAAACCGTTGATTCAAAACCTTCACGAAATTTAGCATCAAAATATTGTTTAGATGATTGATATCTTTCACTATTGACAATATTTTCATTGAATGATTTTTTAACTTCCGATTCATCTTTTTGAACATTATCTATTAATGAGTTGTTTTTATCCATAAATATTTCCCCTAATTACTTATAATATATAATATGTATATTTTATTTAAATATTTTAATTTTTATTTAAATATTTTAATGGTCTGAATTTTTGACATATGAATTATATAAAAATAAAAGTCTAGACATTCTTACCACAATATATAAATAATCAAAAAATTAATTAATGAACAAACCTCCATATATTAATATGAGAATTTCAAATTTATTTTCCGATGAAAAAATTAATGTTGGCAGGCAAATAGAACTGGATATTACTAAAACATTGTCTATTGTTTTCATGATTTTCCTTCACACCATGTGGGTTGCGATAAATTTCAATAATGCTTTCAGTCCAACTTATGAATTTGTAGTCGGTAGTATCTTAGGTCGGCCCTATGCAGCCCCCATTTTTATGTTCTGCATGGGTGTTGGGATTGTCTATTCCAGGCACAGCAAATGGGATTTGATGGTAAAAAGAGGAATAAAATTATACCTTTTAGGCATTCTAGTAAATATGTTTGAATTTATCATCCCTCATTTTCTTAGTGGAGACCTTATACCAAGCACTGCTGGAGAATTTCCTATAGCAGGAGGACTGTTGCTTTTTTGTGTTGATATCTTGGGTTTTGCCGGTTTTGCGTTTATATTAATGGGAATTTTAAAGAAATTTCAACTTTCAAATAAAAAATTGATTATCATTGCAGTTATAATGTCTTTACTTGGAACATTTTTAAAAAACCTGAATTCTAACATTACTCTTTTACAATTATTTTTATCCAACTTCATTGGGGCAACTGGTAATTTTACTGCATTTCCATTATTAAATTGGTTTATTTTCCCTGTTGCAGGATATATTTGGGGACAGTATTTTATCCGAGCTAAAGATAAAAGTGTCTTCTTTAAGTTTTGGCCAATTTATATTATAGTTGCTTTAATTTACTTCTTTGTCTCTACAAAATTATGGGGAGGCATTTTATCAACTAATATACATGATTATTACTTCATGAATACTTTGGATGCACTATTTTGTATAATTAATGCTCATGGCGTAATCGGTCTATGTTATTGGATATCCAAATATCTACCAGATGCAATCATTAAAACAGCTACAATATTGAGCAGCAACATTAATACAATTTATATAGTGCAATGGTTCTTTATAACAGTATTAATTATATTGATTTCTTACTTTTTTAAAGATGTTGTATGGAATGATTTGCTAAATTCAATATTTGCAATATTCATTATAGTCTTGTCTACGGCAGTTGCATTGGGTTATAAAAAATTAAGAACTTCAAAAAGTTAATTGTAAGATAATGGATGAGATGGAAATATTGATGGAGAAGATTATAGTGCATATATTCCTAGACCCAATGAACCACCTTGCCATTAGAGGGTGAGAGGTTCAATGAATGAAATCATATATTTTATCAATATCTTTTACAAAATTTTATATTATATCAATTAGTTTATATGGAGGAAAAATTTTGTTTAAAAAAAGATATTTATTTTTGATAATATTTGTCTGTTTATTTGTTATTTCAACTGTTAGTGCAGAAGAAATAAGTAATGAAACAATTAGTTATGATTCAAGTTTAATGACAGACAATGTAAGTGAATATGATTTAAGCATATCTTCAAGTGATAAGGAAATTCAAAGAAGTGCTGATAATGGTACTTTTACTGATTTGCAAAAAAAGATTAATAATGCCGATGTGGGTTCAACAATTACATTAGAAAATGATTATAAATATACTTCTGAATTTCCAACTGAAGGAATATCTATTAATAAAACATTAACTATTGATGGTAATGGGCATATTATTGATGCTTTAGGTCAATCGAGGATTTTTTTTATTAATTCAACAAAAGTAACTTTGAATAATATACTTTTTAAAAATGGTAATGCTACGGATAATGGTGGATCCATTTACTGGTATGGGGATGATGGAACAGTAAATAACTGTAACTTCACAAACAACATAGCAATACTAAGAGCAGGTGCAATCTACTGGGAAGGAACAAATGGAACAATAAACAACTCCAATTTCATAAACAACACAGCAAGAAAGTATAGTGGTGGTGCAATCCAATGGGATTACAATTCTACTAATGGAACAGTAAATAACTGTAACTTCATAAACAACACAGGAACACAACGGGGAGGTGCAATCTTCTGGTATGAAGTTAATGGAAGAATGACCAACTGTAACTTCACAAACAACACCTCAATTAATGGTGGTGCAATCTACTGGGACAATAATGCTTTAAATGGTGCTGTAGATAATAGTAGTTTCATTAACAATACCGGAGACGACGGTGGTGCAATCTACTGGTATGGGGCTCATGGAAGAATGACCAACTGTAACTTCACAAACAACAGAGGAACTAATGGTGGTGCAATCAACTGGCAAAGAACATATGGACTAGTAAACAACTGTAACTTCATAAACAACATAGCAACCGACGGTGGTGCAATCTACTGGGAAGGAACAAATGGAACAGAAAATAACTGTAACTTTACAAACAACGCTGCAGAATCAAATGGTGGTGCAATCTACTGGTTCGGTGCTAATGGTACTATTTCTAATAGTAACTTTATAAATAACAATGCTACTACAAATGGTGGTGCAATCTACTTCAATGATGAGGGTAGTCTGAATAACTGTGCTTTAGTTAATAATATTGCACCTATAGGCTCTGAAATTTACATATATAGTGTTAACCCTAATTTAAATTATAACTGGTGGGGTTCAAACAATCCGAATTGGGCTAATTTAATTAATGGAAGTTATGTGCTATCAGTTTATGCCATTTTAAATGTAACTGCTGAGCCTAGTGAAATTTTTAGTATTGAAAAATCCAATATTACAACCAAATTTGTTTGGAATGGTACAAATACTGATGCAACTAATTTATTACCTAAAAGAAATGTTAAATTATCAAGCAATGGTACTTTAACTGAAACCAAAGGGGATGTTGGTTTAATTTCAGAATTCTCTGCTAGTACTGAAGGCAGTTATTTTGTAAATGCTGCTGTCGATGATGAAACACTTGGTGTTAATGTGAATGTAAATGGTTCTGCTCCCACCCCGATTCCTACCAACATAACTGTTAATCCTACTTCCTTAAACTTAACTGTTGGTGAGACTGGTGTTATTAATGCTACATTAAATCCCCCTGAAGCAGGCAATCTTGTATTCAATTCTAGTGATGATAAAGTTGCCACTATTGAATTAGATGAGTCAGGATCCCTAGTTGTTAGGGCTGTAGCTAAGGGAAATGCCATTATCACTGTTTCATTCCAAGGAAATGAGAAATATGCTCCTGCTTCTACTACTGTAAAGATTACGGTTATGCCAAAATCCAATATAATTATTGTTGCAGATAATGTAACTAAATATTATGATGGTTCTGAAAGATTTATCGTGAAAATATATGAATCTATTGAATTTAATCCTATTGCAAATAAATCTGTAGAGATTACTATTAATGGTAAGACTTACACTAAAATCACTGATGAAAACGGTACAACAAGCATTGCATTAAGATTAAACAGCGGTGCATATGATGTAACCACTACTGTTGATAACAATACTGTTAAATCCGTTGTTACCATACTTACTACTGTTAATGGTACTGATGTTGTAAAAATGTACAGAAACGGAACTCAGTATTATGCTACCTTCCTTGACAGTGAAGGTAACTTATTGGCTGACGGTACTGCTGTTAGATTCAACATCAATGGTGTACTGTATGATCGTAAAGTATCTGGTGGAAAAGGCCAGGCAAAATTAAACATTAACCTAGAACAAGGCGAATACATAATCACTGCAATGAACAATGTAACCGGAGAAAATGCAGCAAATAACATTATTGTATTGTCTTTACTTACAGAAAACAAGGATCTTACCAAATACTACAGAAATGCTTCACAATACACTGTTAAAATGTTAGGTGAAGACGGCAATCCTGTTGGTGCAGGCAAAACAGTTAAATTCAACGTCAATGGTGTGATTTATGAAAGAACAACCAATGAATCCAGTATTGCTAAGTTAAACATTAACTTGCAGCCAGGTGATTATATCATAACCGCCGAATACAATGACTGCAGAGTGTCCAACAACATTACGGTATTGCCAGTATTGACTGCTAAGAATCTGACCAAAAAGTACGGTACAAAAGACCAATTTGTTGCTACGTTGGTTGATGGTCAGGGCAAAGCTTATGAAAATCAAACTGTCATGTTCAATGTTAATGGTGTGTTCTACAATAGAATAACTGACAGTACCGGCCAGGCAAAGTTAAACATTAACCTAATGCCTGGGGAGTATATTATAACTTCAAGTTATAATGGAACAAATGTTGCAAATAAAATTACAGTTAAAAGTTGAGATTTATATTCTCAACCCATTATCCTTTTTTAAAATTATGGAGGTTTTCCTAAAAATTAAACCATAATGTTTAAAATTAATATAAATCAATATATTATTGTGGGATTATAATGAATATTTTAAAATCTTATAATGAAAAGGAATTAACATTATCTGTTGAAGGTCGTATTAATAGTGTTACATCAAAAGAATTAGATGCATCAATTAATAATGAATTAGGAAATTTTGACTCTTTAATCTTAGACTTCGCTAATTTAGACTATATCTCAAGTGCAGGCCTTAAAGTTTTAATTGCAACTCACAGAAAATTAAAACCGGACAATATCCCATTTATTATTAAAAATGCTAATGATGTAATTATGGAAGTATTTAGATTGTCTGGTGTTAATAAGGTTTTGGAGATAGAATGAACTCAATTTTATTACAACCAGAAATAAATGAGTTAGATCGTTTAAACGAGTTTATTATAAATGAACTTTCCAAAGAAGACTTTCAAGTTACTTTAATTGTTGAAGAGATATTTGTCAATATTGTGCATTATTCAAATACAGAATTTATCATTGTTAATATTGAATATGAAAAACCAAGATTGACCATAGAATTCATTGACAACGGGTTTGAATTTAATCCACTTTTAAAAGAGCAACATGGTCCTCCATATGGCGTTGATGAGACACAACTAGGAGGAGCAGGCATTTATTTAACTAGAGAAATGGCAGATGAAATTGATTATCATTATGAAAGTAATGAAAATCATTTAATAATTATTAAAAATGTGGAATAATGAATGAAAAAATAAAAAAAATATTAGTACCATTTATTTTGATGATTATTTGTGAGATAGTTCTTTCATCAAAGGCGTTTCTGGATTTGGGATTATATTGTCCACATATAGGTTTATTTTTTGTTTTTGGATTATTACTTGGCCCCTATGGTGCCCTAGGTGGAGTATTAGGACATATTGTAACAAGCTTTATGGATGGATGTACACCCATAGAAATAGTCTTTTCATCTATTTACAGTTTTGGAGTTTCATATTTGGCATATAAACTTTGGTATTCAGATTTTAGAAACCAAAAAATTGTAAAACCTAAATTAGACAGTATTTATCATCTCACTATATTTTTATCAATAATAATTCTGTGCGGATTCATTTTTTCAGTAGTCCATGAAACTTTATATTCATTTAATTTTTTTACAACTGAACTGGAAGAATATACAACCATTGCATTTTTTTTGAACTTTATTAATATTGCTTTTATCACAGGCATCATAAGTATCTGGCTTTCTAAAAAGATTGATTTTATAGTAACTCCAAAAACAACAAATAAGCATGTGAATAAAAAATTATATAGAATATTATTTTATTCATTGCTGATTGTTACTGCAATAGCATTAATATCTAGGATATTAAATGCAGGTAAAGAAATCCTGCTTGGTGAAACAATATTAATTGGAATTTTATTATTTGGCTATTTAACAAAACCATTTGTACATAAAATAGAATCCTCTGATAAGGATTCAATAATTGAAGATATTATTCAAAAGTTTCTTATGATAATATTAGGCATTTGTTTTTTGGGAATGGTTATTTCTCATTTCACTTATCATCTTATAGATATCGATGCTAATTTGACGATATATGTAATGGGAGGTCTCATACTAACAGACATAATAATAATTTTTTCATTTATTCCAGGAATGATTATTTTAAGATATACTGAAAAAAAAGTAATCGAACCCATTTCATCATTTTCTGAAATTGAAAAATTTATCAAAGAAAATGAAAAAATTGAATCTGAAGGTTTAGTGAAATTGTATTCAAATTATCTTAATGAAAAAAATGAAATTGGAACACTTGCCAAATCATATACTGATTTGATTAATCACAATAACAATTATATTGAAAATATTCGCGAAATTGAAGGTGAAAAAGAACGTATTAAAGCAGAGCTTGATATTGCATCAAAAATCCAAGACGCTAACCTCCCCCATGATGCTATTAACAATGAAAATTATTATATCACAGGTTATTCGCATCCGGCAAAAGAAGTTGGAGGGGACTTTTTTGATTATTATGAATTAGATGATGATAATTTAGCTATTGTAATAGGTGATGTATCAGATAAGGGTGTTCCAGCAGCATTACTTGCAATGATTACTCAAGTCATGATAAAACAAATCCTTAACCACGAAAGGGATCCTTCAAAAGTTCTATATTTAATAAACAATCAATTATATGAAAATAATCACGAGGCAATGTTTGTTTCATTATGGCTTGGCATTTATAATAAAAATACTAAAAAATTAATATTCTCCAATGCAGGACATACTCTTCCATTAATAAAAGAAGATGGGCAATTTAAATATTTGAATATTAATCCAGGAATTATTTTAGCAATTCTTGAAGACTTTGAATATGAAACTGAGGAAATAACATTATCAAATGAATTGATATTATATACAGATGGAATCACTGATGCCACCAATGACAATGATGAATGCTATGGTGAAGATAGACTTTTAGAGTTTTTCAAGAAATTTAAAAGTGATAATGATCCAATAATCCCCCTATTAAATGATATTGATGATTTTATAGGAAAACAAGAACAATTTGATGATATGACCTTAATTAATTTAAAAATTAAATAAATTGAATTTTTTCAGCTGGTTTTTATAATGCATGTTGCATAATCACCAATTAATTCATGAAAATAAACCTAAATCCAACACCCACAACCATCATTTTAATTGAATATATGATTAAAAAAATTAATAGTAACTAGCAAATCAGGTAAAATAAATGAGGGTAATTTTAAAATAATCAACCAATATTTGAAAAACAGTAAAACCAGTATATTGTTATCTAATGTAAAAAAGAAAAAATTGGAGAGAAGTTAAATTATAATTTCTCGCCAATTTAAGCAGTTACAGTTACTTTGTTGGATGCGACAGCTTGTCCATATGTTGAAGTAATTATGTACCACAAGGTTGTAAGTTAATGTTTAATTTAACAATGCCATTGCATCAGTTTGTCTTTCGTAGAAGACACCATTGATGTTGAAATTGACAGTTACGCCAGCTCCAACAGGTTTGTAGTTATCGCCTAAAACTTTAACAGTGTATTAAGATGCATTTCTGTAGTATTTAGTTAAATCTGCATATATTTATATCATCAAAAGCATATTATAACATACAGTTTATATCTCAGCGAGATATAATGTTGATAATGAATGAATTATCTCATCGAGTTCGATCATATGAAAAATCGCTTTATCATAGTATAATTGAATAGGAGAAAATTAATGAAAAGAATAATAAATAATTGGTATAATATATCCGTTTATATTGCAGGAGCCATTTTTTAACCGTTGCATTTTTTGTAACTGATTCACTGCAGAAAGTTCTTTTATTGTCAGCTGCTGTGCTATTTTTACACTTTTTTGAAGAATTTGGCTGGCCTGGCGGATTTCCATATTTGGGAATGAAGGTGATGATGGGAAGTGACGAAACAGATTCCACCAAATGGAACTGCAATAATCTCAATTCTATGTTTGGAAATACTGGAATCTTGGAAAAAAAGAAGGATATCCTCTAAGCGAACAATCAGCTTATGGTTTTGATAAGCCTGAAGAATAGCACATGATTGAAATCTTTTGCTATTCAAATTAATCAAAGCAATTGTAAGTTTCAACAGCAAAACACTGGAGATATTGTACTATGACGGTGATATAAATGTCATTTGTTAAGAAAATTACTTTAATAATTATATTTAGTTTATTTACTTGCTCCGCAGTTAGCGGTGCAGACATAGGAGATGATCACATTATACTCAAAATAAACGATACAGCATTTAATGTAAGATTAGAAAATAATTCTGCTACAGAAGAACTGATTAAAATATTGGAAAAAAGAAATATAACCATCAATGCAACAGATTACGGCAATTTTGAAAAAATAGGTGAATTAGGTTTTACCCTTCCAACAAATGATGAAAATATAAATACTAAATCCGGAGACATCGTATTATATCAGGGAAACAAAATATCTCTATTTTACAATACTCATTCATGGAGTTATACAAAAATAGGAGAAATAGAAAATATCAACTCCACTCAGCTTAAAGAAACATTAGGAAGCGGAGATGTAACATTTGTTTTAAGTTTAAGATAATGCTTATAGATTCAGAAATTCATTTTAAAAGTTTGCTACCCACATACTATACAAAATATAATGACTTTTTGCTCTACAGGCAAATAATAAAATCAAAAACAAATATCCAATAAATAATGTTAAAAATGTCCAAATTCAGAAGTTAATTTCTTTTTTTCTTTGGTGCCGGAAGTTCTTCATACATTGCATCAAATAATTCCCTTAACAATTCCCTGTTTTCCACTTCATCAACAAGCAACATTTTCTTTGCACCTTCATATGGCAATTCCATATCTGCATTAGGCATCATTGATATTGCGGATTTTACAGGTTTGACTAAAAAACGGTCATCATAAATGCCACCAATAATCTTGCCGCGATAGTAAATAATATATTCTCCCATCATTGACCTATATGATATATCATCCAAGTCAGATAACTGTTCCAATATATATTCCAAATATCCCTTACTTGATGCCATATTATCCTCTTAAGCTTGTCATTAGTTAACTTTGAACTTCCCCTCTGTGTAGACGACGGGGATTCGCAAACCATATTATAGTATTTTATTTTGAATTTTTACTGCATCGTCGTTCCAACGATTTTTAACCCTTCATTTAAGATATTTATACTAGCATTTATGTCTCTATCATGATATGTATTGCATTCTGGGCATATCCATGTTCTTATTCCTACATTTTTTATTCCTTTTATATTAATGTTTTGTTTTTTGCAGTTGCTGCATATTTGTGTGGATGGGAATTCTTTTGGGACTTTGATGAATGTTACATTATTCCATTTGCATTTATATTCTATTTTGTCCATGAATGTTCGTGGTACGTTTAATTGTAAGTTGTGTGATATATATTTATTTTTTTCCATAGTATGATGTTTTCATTTTGTACTGCGATAAAAGAGGAATTTTGAACAATATAAGTTGTTATTTTATTATAGTAGTCTGTTCTTTTTTGTACTAGTTTTTTTATCCATTTTTGGTAGAGTTTTTTTGCTTTTTGGTATCTGTTTGAGTTTTTTCTTTTGTGGCTCATTATTTTTTGGTAGTGGATGATTTTTTCTGTTTCTTTGGTTAAATCAAGATTGTTTATCTCTTGTTTATTGGAGAAAACAGCTAGTTTTCCGCATCCTATGTCTATTCCAATTTGTTGTTTTGGGCCGATTATTTTATCGGGAATGTGTATGCATTCGATGTTAAAAACAGCGTAATATTTGTCGTTGTCTTTTTTAATGGTTATGTGTTTGATTTTTGCTGTGGGTCATTTTTGTCTATTGCTTTTTGTAGTAGTTCTCGGTATTTTTTGCTGGTTTTAAATTTTACTAATCCCAGTTTGGCCAATTTTATTTTATCATAACCATATTTATCCTTTTGAATACGAACATTATTGGGACAAATGAAAACATTTTTATATTCATTAAAAAGAAAATAATCTATAGCAAATGGATTATCAGGTAGATTACCTGAATTCCCCCCCCCTATTTTGCTGTTTTGTTGGAATTAAAGCAGTTATATCTAATTCTTCGAGATATTACAAATTTGCTAGTGTTGAATGATTGTATCCGCGCTAATTTTTATGGGTTTAATTTGTAAATTAACGAAGATTTGATTCATTAAAGCAGGAATTTGATAATGATTCGTGAGATTTTGAACTGCATTAACAGGGCCCAGTATTCAGAAGATTTCTAAGGAATCTTTGTGCCACCAGATCTGTGCTCGTATCCTCACCAATGCTTGATTCACTATTCTCAATAACTAGCTCATCTTCATTAAATAGCTCGTTTAATTCCGTTTCGGATACAGACATCGCATCGTTTGATTGCTCCCCAGATATTATTGAGAACTCATCATAGATATCATAATATTCAATTCCATAATATCCGAAATATCCTCCTAATGCACCAGTTATTATTCCTACTGAAACAAAAAACATAGTACAAGCCAATCTATTGAAATTAACATCATAACTGGATTCAATAGTTTCAGCAGCAGCAAAAAGACCAAAACAAGCACCAATAGACGCACCTACGGCCATACCAATTACTGGATTACAAGTAAATACAGTAGTAAGAAAACCGGTAGC
>NZ_JAZTXC010000113.1:0-16567 GCF_045636185.1 Methanobrevibacter sp.
GATTTATTTTGATAATTATTATATATTGCTTTAAACAAATAATATATTTGTAAAGAATATTTAACATTTATAAAGTATACTTTACTAATTTGACGTGATATCATGAAATTGAATAAAAAAATTTTATGCTTATTTATTGTATTGATGGCACTTTTGGCTGTTAATGCAGTAAGTGCAGCAGATAATACTTCAGATATTGTTGCAAGTGATGCATCAGTCTCTGAAATTGGTCTTTCTCAAGGAATTGATGAAAGCCTAGGTGCTGCAGATATATTTGTTATTACAAATCAAACATTCAGCAATTATTTCACTGCTGATGGTGAGTTGAGTAGCAATGTCAGTGCAGGATCTACTTTGGACTTCCAAGGTACTTTCACTGGTGAGGCTTATAAAGTAAACATAACCAAACCAGTAAACATCATTTCAAGTACCGAGGATGCGTTATTTAATGAAATTGGTAAAAAAGATACTACTGGAGGATGTTTCCACATTTCAGCTGGTGGATCTGGTACTAATGTAAGTGATATTAATTTTATAAACTCTGCTTTTTATGTGACCGGAGCTTCTGATGTTTCAATTGAAAACATCAATATGGTCGCTAACATGTCCGGTGTCGGATCAGGTACTGGATTCATGTGTATTCAGGCAGGTTCAAGATATGTAACAGTTAAAGACAGTTATTTTGAAAACGGAGGTACTGGTTCAAGTATACTTGTTATTGGTTATTCAGATTACTGTACTATTGAAAATAATGAAGTTTTCATTAATGGAAGCAGCGGAAATGCAGTATATATAACCACTTTTGTTCCGGCAAAATACTCAGGTAGTGAACCTACAGGAAACATAATTTCAGGCAATTATATTCACGGTAAGTATTCTGCTATGTGTATGGCATTGGTTGTTGCAGGTAATGAAAATGAAATTTTAGACAATACTATTGATTATAGCGGAAGCGGTATTGCAGGCCAGTCATTTTCTACCCAATATAATAACACCTATACTGGCAATATTTTAAAAGGAGGATGTTCCTTCACTGCCGGTGAAAATTCACAGGTTATTGGAAATCAGGTTACAGGTACATTTACTGCAGGCTCAAACAGTCTTGTAATAGATAATGAAATGATGTCCTTATCATTATCCAAACCAAATGTTGTCTTTACTGACAATCGTATTAGTGTAGGTGGAGTAACTCTTAATTCTGGTGCTACAAACACTACATTTACTAATAATGTTTTGGAATCTTCTATGACTGTTAAGTCCAAAAACAATACTATTAAAAAGAATGTTATTGGAACTGATGATGAATATGCAATTGATTTAACAACAAGTACCGGCAATGAAGTTTCAGAAAATAATTTGAAATCTGCTAACTTTACAGGAGATGCTGCAGTTAAATCAGATGGTGATAACTCTGTACACGACAATAGTGCAATAGACAATATTGTCACTCCATTGAATTTCTTCTATTTCTTTGATGGGTCTGGTCATTACAAAAACCTTAGTTTCACTGAATTGTACTTTTATGGTGATTTTGATCATTTGGTAGATACAATTGTGATTGATAGACCATTATCTCTTATAGCTATTGAGGCAACTTTAAATGACATGGCATTTTTCATTCTTTCAGATAATGTTACTATAGATGGTTTTGAAATGAATTTTGAAGCTGCTCCTGAAATAACTATGGGTTCAGCTATTTTAATGAACAATGTAACAAACATCCTTATTGAAAACATGAATATTGATTATAATTTAAATGAACCAAATTATGCTAGTGTTATTAACGCAGTTAATGCTAACAATTTAACTATAGCAGATAGTGAATTTTTCTTAGATGCTAAAACATCAGGTATGGAAAAAAATAACATTATTTATGTCGCTGCCTCATCTGATGTATTGATTGAAAATAATGGAATTCACGGACGCCTCCCATCATGCTACGTTGCTTGGAAGGAAGATCCTCCTGCAAGTGGTACTTATGTTAAAGCTCCTTTAAGTGAAGGTATTGTCATTGATGCATGTTCTGACTTAACCATGTCCAATAATGACATTATAATTACATATAATGATGTCGTTGGAACTTATGATACATTATATGCAGTTGATATTACAGATTCAGAAAACATTGAATTTGTAGGAAATGATATTATTGCTAAAGGCCATACCTATATTTACGGATTATATGTTGAAGCTGACGGCTTGTTGGTTGATGACAATAGCTTTGAAATAGACTCTGATGAAAATTATGCCAATGCAATTGAAATTGAGGCATCACAAGATGCTACTCTCAGCAATAATATAATTTATGCTGGTGCACCAAATCTTGCATACCCAATTTATTCAGGTATGAACGGCGGAGACTTGAAAGTTCAATACATCAACAACACAATTAATGCATTAGCAGACATTGTTTATGGTATGGAGTTATGCGGTACAGATGAATTTGTATCTGGAAACACAATCATTGTTAAAGGTAATCAGACTACAGCTATTGCCGCTAAATCAAAAGAACTCGCTATCCAGGATAATATTATCAATGCTTTAGGTGAAAACTTAGGAAACTCCACAACCACAGATGTATTTGTTCCAATGACTACTGCTATTCATTTAATTGGCTCTAATGCATTCATATTTGGTAATACAATCTACTCCTATTCCAGCGGTATTGTTGCTGAAGGAGCTGAGGCTGTAATTGACCGTAATACAATTGATATTATTGATAATGGTTTGGCTGATTCCTATGGAATATTAGCTGAAGGTTCAGACATTGGTATATTCTTTAACAATGTCACTTATGCAGGTAACACTACTGGCGATACTATTAACAATGCAGTTAACTTAATTGACTGTATTGATTCAGCAGTGGATGGTAATGTCTTTGATATTTCTATACCATCATGTTCTGTTGATTGGAGAGAAATTCCTGCTGCAAGCGGTAACTGGGTTAAATTCCCTATTTCTGAAGGTTTAGTATTCACTAACTGTTCAGACTTGATATTAAATAATAATAATGTAACTGTTAACGCCAGTTCTGCTGTCGGTGATTTTGATACCATTTATTGTATTGATATTAAGGAATCAGAAAATGTGAATGTAACTAATAATAATATTTTTGGTAATGGTTTATCATACATCTACGGATTATATATTGAAGCTGATGAGTCAAATGTTGAAAACAATATCTTCCTCTTAGAATCAGAGAACTATGCTAACGGTATTGAAATTGAAGCATCAACCAATGCTGCAATCAGCAATAATTACATTGATGTGGAATCTCCTGTTGTTGCTTATGGAATTTACTCCGGCATGAACGGTGGAGACTTGTTGGCCAAATATATAGAAAATAATATTTATGTTAATTCAGATATTGCTTATGGTATGGAGTTATGCGGAAGTGACGAAAATGTGGGTATGAATACAATTACTGTAGTCGGTAATAAGACTACTGGTATTGCTGCTAAATCAGAAAGCGTAAACATCTTTGATAATTTCATCTATGCTTTAGGTGATAACTTAGGAAACTCCACAACTACTGAATCATTCGAACCGATGACTGTCGGTATTCACGTGGTTGGCTCTCCTCGTTCATTAATTGAGTATAATATAATCAACTCCAATTCCAGAGGTATTGTTGTTGAAAATGCATTTTCTATTGTTGAGAACAATGAGATTAATGTTACTGATAACGGTTTGGATGATTCCTACGGAATATTGGCTGAAGGTTCAGACATTGGTATCTATGATAACAACATAACCTATATAGGTAGCAGTGATGGTGATACTATTAACAATGCGGTTAACTTAATAGACTGTATTGAACCGGCAGTGGATTATAATATCTTTGATATCTTTATACCATCATGTCCGGTTGATTGGAAAGAAGTTCCTCCTTCAAGCGGTAATTGGGTCAAGTTCCCAGTTTCTGAAGGTTTGGTATTCACTAACTGTTCTTATTTAGAATTAATGGGAAATGAAATTGGTGTAGAAGTCAATCGTGTTATTGGTGCATTCGATACCATTTATTGTATTGATATTAAAGATTCAGAAAATGTTGATGTCTCAGATAACTTTATTACTGGTGTAGGATGTTCCTACATCTACGGATTATATATTGAGGCTAATGACTCAGCTGTAGATAACAATACTTTCATCATCCAATCTGATAATTATGCTAACGGTATTGAAATTGAAGCATCAACCAATACTGTAGTCAGCAATAATTACTTTGATGTTGAATCTCCGGCTGTTGTTTATGGAATATACTCCGGTATGAATGGTGGAGACTTGGAAGTTGAATACTTAGACAACACTATTTTTGCTAAGTCTGACATTGTCTATGGTATGGAGTTATGCGGAACTTCTGAAAATGTTCAAAATAATCTTATCACCGTAATGGGTAATAAGACTACAGGCATTGCCGCTAAATCAAAAGACCTTAATATCTTTATTAATAGGATTAATGCTTTAGGTGAAAACTTAGGAAACTCCACAACTACCGATTCATTTGAACCAATGACTGTAGCTATTCATTTAATTGGATCTGTTGCAGATATTGAACGTAATGAAATTATCTCTAATTCCAGAGGTATTGTTGCTGAAAACGGTTTTGCTAAAATTAACGGAAATGAAATAAATGTTGTAGATAATGGTATGGATGATTCCTATGCTGTTTTAGCTGAAGGTGTGGACGTTGGTTTATATAAAAACAACATCACTTATTTCGGTAACACCAGTGGTGATACTGTAAACAATGTGATTAACTTAAAAGACTGTATTGAACCATTAGTGCAGAGTAATAACTTCAATATTACTATTCCGTCATGTTATGTTGATTGGAAACAAAATCCAGATGGAAGCTGGGTAAGCAGTCCTATAAGTGAAGGTATTGTCGTAGATTCTGATGAATTATATATGGAAGGCAATGTCATTGATTTAAAATATAATGATGTTGTTGGAGATTATGATACCATTTATGCAATAGATATTAAGTCAGATAATTCTAGTGTTAAAAATAATAAAATCAATGCAAACGGACACTCCTATATTTATGGATTATTGATTTCCGGTGAAGATTTCGCTGTTGAAAACAATACTCTTACTGTAGTGTCAGATGACTTCTATGCTAATGGTATTGATATTGAAGGACCTGCTAGCGGTGTTGTCAAAGACAATATATTCGTAACTAATGCGAAAGGTGTTGTATATCCAATTTATTCTGCAATGTCAAATGGTGATGTAACAGCTGATTATGTGAACAACACTATTATTGCTTATGCAGAAACTGCTTATGCTATGGAATTAGCTGGATTAGAAGAAAATATTGAAGGAAATAAAATATTAATTGGCGGTAATACTGCAATTGGTATTTACTCATTCTCTAAAGATGTAAATGTAAACAATAATACAATGTATCTTATATCAAATGACACTTCTTCCACTGCATTTTTAGGTAAATTAGGTAATGCAACAATAACCGACAATACCATTTTAGTAATGGGTGAATACACTATTGATGTAACTGCTATTGAAGCTGTAGTAAAAGATAACTACTTAATAGCTAATGATTTAAAAGGTGATGCATCCGTTGATTATAATCCTGATACTTCATTAGTTTACAACAACACTCCTAAAATGGAAAAATACTTCCTTACAAGTGAAGGTTTAGAAAAATACTATGGTAATGCAAAACCATTGGAATTCATATTGACTGATGCTTTAGGCAATCCTGTTTCCAATAAAACAGTTATCTTTACAATAAACGGTAGAAACTACACAAGAACTACTGATGCAAATGGTACAGCAAGAATTAACATTAATTTAGATGCTGGTAATTATGTGGTTAACGCAACCTATCTCGGTGACGGTTATAATTTAACTGAAACTGCTGATGTTACAATTTTAAGCACTATTGAAGGTAAAGATATTACTAAAATTTATAGAAACGGTACTCAGTACTATGCAAATTTCACTGACAGTGAAGGTAACTTGCTTAAAAATACTGATGTAAACTTCAACATCAACGGAGTATTCTATACCAGAAAAACAGATGAAAACGGTACTGCCAGATTAAATATTAATTTAAACCCTGGTAAATATGTCATTACTGCATATAACACAAAAACCGGTGAACAAGCAGCTAATAACATTACCGTTTTATCTTCCATTGTTGACAACAGTGATTTAACTAAATATTATAGAAACGCTTCTCAATATGTAGTTAAAATCCTTGATGATGCTGGTAATCCTGTCGGTGCTGGTAAAAACGTAACATTCAACATTAATGGTGTATTCTACACCAGACAAACCAATGCATCAGGAGAAGTTAAATTAAATATTAACTTACAACCTGGTAAATACGTAATTACAGCTACTTATAACGGATGCATGGTTTCAAACAACATTACTGTATTGTCTACTTTGGTAACAAAAGATCTGACTATGAAATATAAGGACGGATCAACATTCAATGCAACAGTATTGGATGGCCAAGGTAAACCTTTACCGGGCCAAAAAGTAGAATTTAACATTAATGGTGTGTTATATTCCCGTACAAGTGGAGCTGATGGTATAGCTAAGCTTAATATCAACTTAATGCCTGGTAATTATATCATTACTTCATCCTATAATGGCTATTCTGTTGGAAATAAAGTTACAATTTCAGGTTAAGGATTTAATTTCCTTAACTTCTTTTTTTTATTTTTTTTGCAATACTTTTATATTCTATTAAGTTCAATATTTAACTAACAAGTGTTAGTTATGAATAATAAAGAAAAAATTTTTCACGTTTCAATTGATTTGTTTTCAAAATATGGATATGATGGTGTATCTGTCCGTAAAATTGCTTCAGAAGTCGGAATAAAGGAAAGTTCAATATACAATCACTTTAAAAGCAAAGAATCAATCTTGGATTCAATACTGGAATATTATATTGGGGTAATGACGAAAGAGGAAATTCCGGTAGCTCGGGCAAGTGAAAATCTTGATGTGGGATTTGATTATTTCTATAGTTTCGGACTGGAATTTTATATTGACCGGCTGAAAGAAGAGGGCATGATGAAAATAACAAGGATCATTTTGGTTGAAGCATATCACAATGAAAAAATCAGAACATTTGTAAAGCAAGCTATTATTAATGGCCCGATTAATGGTTGGATTGTACTTTTTGATTTGATGAAAGAAAAAGCTGTGATTAAAAAAGATTGCAATTCAAAACAGCTTGCCGAATCATTCTACTATTATGGCTTGTTCTTGCTGATAGAACATTTCATAGTCAATTATCCTGAAGATGATGAGAAATTTTTAGTGGAATTTGGCGAAAAGACAAAAAATCATATTAAATTAATCTATAATTCCGTAAAAGTTTAGTGGGGGAAATAACATTAAAATAAGGCTGGAATCACAAGATGATTATCTGGAAGTTGAAAATCTTGTAAGGGACTCCTTTTGGAACGTATATCGTCCTGGAGCATATGAACATTATATTGTGCATAATTTAAGAAATGATGATTCTTTTATTCCTGATTTGGCTTATGTTATCGAAATCGACGGTAAAATAGTGGGTCATATTAACTATTCTGTTGGTTCAATGGATTATGGGGATGAAAAGATGGATGCGGTTGTATTGGGTCCTGTAGCTATTCATAAGGACTATCAGAATATGGGTTTGGGGTCCAAATTAATAGAATATACTTTAAACCTTGCTGAAAAGAAAGGAATTCCTTTCATTGTTGTCATTGGTGATGAAAACTATTATCACAGATTTGATTTTCTATCTGCATCAAATTATGGCCTGTATCTGGATGGAACAGATACGTCTGAAGAATGTTCTTTTTTTATGATAAAAATATTTGATGAAAGCAAAGTTAAAAATAAAAGGGGAATATTTTTCAATCCTCATGTATTTGATGTTGATGAAAATGATGTTGATGAATTTGACAAAAAATTTGAATATAGAAAAAAACTAGTATTGGAAGGTCAATTAGGTGTTTAGATGAAATATTTAATAATTAACGGTTCTCCAAGAAGAAAAAATACGTATGATGTTATAAAACAAGCTGTAAGTAATCTGGAAGGGGATTTTGAAGAAATTCATTTGATTGAAAAGCAGATTCCAATGTGTGTGGGCTGTACGAATTGTATAATGATTGGAGAGGACAGCTGTCCTCATCGCGATAAGGTCCAGCCGATTGTTGAAAAGATAAAGGAATGTGATGCCGTAATTGTCGGATCGCCGGTCTATGCAATGAATGTATCATCTCTTTTGAAAAATTTCATAGACCATACTGCATATCTTTATCATAGGCCACAATTCTTCACGAAAAAAGCATTGGTTGTTGTAACAACTGCCGGTGCAGGTCATAAAAAGGTAGCCAACTATATTGATGAAACATTAAGGCATTGGGGTGTAAATAAGGTGTATAAAATTGCAATGACTTGTGGGGGCAAGGAAACACTTGAAACATCACAAATAGACAAAACTGCAAAGAACTTCAGAAAGGATGTTGAATCCGATAAGCTGCACAATCCGAAATTTGCTGATATTATATTTTTCAATGTGTGGAAAGCCATGGCAGTTTTGGATAATTCCATTGAAGCGGATAGGAAGTTCTGGAAGAATACGGGCTTAATAAACCAGGATTTCTCTCCGGAAGTCAAATTGAATCTTATAAAGAAATTGTTTTCAAAATTAATGTTCAATATCTTTAAGTTAGTTTTTTAACTCGCTTTAAAGTAATCCTGT
The DNA here is from genome assembly GCF_045636185.1 of Methanobrevibacter sp. Lineage (GTDB taxonomy): Archaea > Methanobacteriota > Methanobacteria > Methanobacteriales > Methanobacteriaceae > Methanocatella. The sequence continues at coordinate 8,741 of NZ_JAZTXC010000113.1, forward strand.
ATTTTGACAAGGTAATAGTTAAGGTATCCGAATGAAAGAATGGAACCTACACCCATTCCGCAGACTAAACCGACATATATTCCAACATCATTCCATCCTAAAACAAATCCAAACAATCCTGCAAATACTATTTCAAGAATTAATGCTCTTAAAATTGTAAATACTAAAGCTATTGTTCCTTTTCCCATACTTTGGAATAGGTTTCCTGCTATTATACCTAAAGGCATTGCCAATAAGAAGAAACATAGGATTCTAATAGCTTCGGTTATTCTTGCAGACAGCAGTGCACTGTTTGTTGAATATGCAAATATGTGTGACAGAGGCTCTGCAAAAATAAAACAGATTGCACAGATTATAATGGAAGATATTAAACCTAGCTTAACTCCGTAATTCCTGGCTATTTTCATGTTCTTATAATTTCTGGCCCCATAGGCTGCACCGCCCACTGTTAATGTTGCCACTCCGATACCGATTAACGGAGCAATTCCGACTGAAATCAGCCTCCATGTTGCGGTATATGATGCAACGGCGATTGTTCCTGAAAGCAGAGTAAGCCAGTAATTCATCAGAATGGATACGAATGACAGGACAAATTGCTCCAGGCTTGCCGGAATACCTACAACCAAAATCTCCTTATAGATATTTAAATCTCTTTTGTACTCTTTCATGTTAATTTTTAGAAAGCTGTCTTTTTTGACAAACATCCAGTACATCATTAAAAACATAGGAATTGTTGCAGCTATTACTGTAGCTATTGCAGCTCCGCTAACGCCCAGATTCAGAACATAGATAAATATAGGGTCTAAAATCATGTTGATGATGGCAGTATACATCAGAGGATATGATGCCCTCTTGATTTCTCCCTGTGATCTGAATATTGCAGCCATCATTGCAGGTATGAAGATGGAAAAGCTTCCTGCCATCACGATATATCCGTAATTTGAAGCATCCGCAATTACTTCTCCTGCTCCCATTTGATACAATAACGGTTTTAGAATCAATAAAAGCAATATTGTTGTTATTATGGTTACTATTATGCTCAGCATCATTGAGTGAATTGCACTGTTTCCCGCAGTCTCATATTTTTCAGCTCCAATGCATCTTGCAATCAGACTGTTGGAACCTGCTCCAAGACCGTTTGCAAAACCTACTAAAGTCAGGAAGAGTGGTGTTACAAATCCAACGGCAGCCAATGCGCCGGCACCGAGTCCTCCAACCCAAACACCATCAATGATATTGTTCAATATCATAAATAGGTTACTTATAATGATTGGGACTGCCAACTTGTTTATTGCCTTTTTAGGGTGATTTACAATCAAATCAATATCTTCGTTCGCTTCCATAATAATCAACTTTATATGAATATTTGTACCCTGTCACTTAAAAAAGTTGTTGATGCTTTAAAAATTTGCTTTTTTGGGTGATTTTTCAATATCTTTATTAATTAATTAAAATATATATTATACTATTATTAATGATAATTACTATGGTGTTTAAATGAGTGAGGATATTGAAAAAACCATTAATGAATTACATATTTATGAAAAGAAACTTTTAAAAGAACTAGAGACAAATCCGGATGCAACTCCTGAAGAGATTGCTGAAAATACAGGTATGGATATCAAATCAGTAATGAGTGCTGCAGGTTCTCTTGCATCAAAGGACATTATTGATGTTGACAAGGAAGTTCAGGAAACCTATTCCCTAACCGAAGACGGTCTTCATTATGCTAATCACGGTCTTCCCGAAAGAAAGATATTGGACGTTTTATCCAAAAAGCATCAAATTCACATGAAAGATTTGTCTAATGAAACGGGTATCGATAAAAAAGAGGCAAATATTGCTCTTGGATGGTTACGCCGTAAGGACTGGGCTCAAATTGACAAAGGTGTTGTCAACATTACAGATTTCGGTATGGAGTTTTCAGACAAACTTGGCACTGATGAAAAAGTTCTGGAGCATCTTAAAGCCAATGCCGAAGGTGTTAAACTTTTCACTGATGAATTGAGGGATGGTTTTTTAAAGCTTACTGGTAGGAAAAATATCCTAAATGTTCAAAAAGAAACCTCACATTCTTTTACAATATTGCCTAAAGGTGAAGAAATTGTTAAGCATGGATTCACCATACAGGAGCAGGCTACTCAATTAACACACCAACATTTAAAAGATGGAGAATGGAAAAACTTACAGTATCGTCCTTATGATATTAATGCTGAAGCTCCAATAATATTTGCAGGTAAAAAACATCCTTTAAGAGTTATCATTGATGAAATTCGTGAAATATTTTTGAATATGGGATTCTCTGAAGATAAGGGGGACTATGTTGAATCTGCATTCTGGAACTTCGATTCACTCTTCCAGCCTCAGGATCATGCTGCCCGTGAAATGCAGGATACATTCTATCTTAAAAATCCGCTGACCTGCGATTTGCCAGATGCTGATCTGGTTAAATTAACTGCTGAAACTCATGAAAACGGTGGTGGAACAGGTTCTACTGGCTGGCAATATGACTGGAGTGAAGACATTGCACGCCAAAGTGTTTTAAGAACCCACACAACCGGAATTTCAACCAAACATCTCTATGACTTTGAGCCTCCAATCAAAATGTTTTCCGTAGGAAGAGTATTCAGAAGAGAAACTTTCGATTATAAGCACTTGCCGGAATTTCATCAGGTTGAAGGGCTTGTCTGTGATGAAGGAATCAGTTTCCAAAATCTTTTAGGTACTTTGAAGGAATTCTATAAGAAACTTGGTTTTGAAGTAAGATTCAGACCTGCTTATTTCCCTTATACTTACTTGTCTACTGAAACCGAAATCTATCTCGAAGAGAAGGAAAGCTGGATTGAACTTGGAGGGGCAGGAATGTTCAGGCCTGAAGTATTGAAGCCTTTGGGTATTGATAAACCAGCTCTTGCTTTCGGTTTAGGCATTGAAAGACTGGCCATGATTAGATACGATGTATCTGACATTCGTATGCTTTACAAGAGTGATATCAAATGGCTTCGTGAACTTAAATTAGATGATGGAGTGAAATTATAATGTCTGTCAAGTTAGTTTCTTGGAATGTAAATGGAATCCGGGCCGTATCTAAAAAGGATGAATTCTGGGATTGGTTTGACAATACTGATGCAGACATCATCAACTTTCAGGAGGTAAGGGCAACCAAAGATGATATTCCAAAGAAATTAGCTGATGTTGAAGATTATGATTCATACTTTAACGAAGCAGAGAAGAAAGGATACAGCGGTGTTGCGACTTACTCCAAAATCGAAACCGTCGATGTTACTCGCGGATTGGGTATTGAAGAGCTTGACAATGAAGGAAGGGTATTGAAAGTTGAATTTGAAGATTTCATTCTTTACAATATCTATTTCCCCAACAGCGGCATGGAAGCTAAAAGGCTGGATTTCAAAGTGGCTTTCTGTGATGCTTTGCTGGATGAGTTAAAGGAACTCAAAAGTCAGGGCAAAAACCTTGTCATTACCGGCGATTACAATATTGCACATCATCCTATTGATGTTTACAATCCTAAAAACTGTGAAGGAAAATCCGGTTATCTTCCTGAAGAGCGTGCATGGCTAGATGAACTTGAAGATGCGGGTTTTGTCGATACTTTCCGTATGTTTGACGAAGGTGAGGACAATTTTACCTGGTGGAGTTATCGTACCCGTGCCCGTCAGAGGAATGCCGGATGGAGACTGGATTATTTTTATGTTAATGAAGAGATTAAAGACAATGTCAAATCAGCTGCCATTCTAAGTGATGTTTATGGTTCTGATCATTGTCCTGTAACTTTGGAACTTGATTTTAATAAAGGTGATTAATATGGTAGATAGAGCTATGGAAGACGATCGTGTAGTATTTTTTGATGTGGATGATACATTATTGGATACTTCCACTTTTGCACAGACTGCAAGAAAAGCAGCTATTGAATTAATGGTTGACAATGGATTGCCTTTGGACAAAGACGAGGCTTATGGTGTTTTGAAAACCATAATTCGTGAAAAAGGTTCTAATTATGGTAAACACTTCAATGTGCTAACTCAGGTAGTTTTGGGCCATGAAGATCCAATGCTTGTCGCTTTGGGTATGATTACTTACCATAATGTTAAAATGGCACTTTTAAGGCCTTTTGCTGATACTATTGACACATTAATTTATCTTAAAAGTCAAGGATATCGTTTGGCTGTAATATCCAATGGAATTACCATTAAGCAATGGGAAAAACTTGTCCGTTTGAATGTCTATTCATTTTTCGATGAAGTAATAACCTCAGAAGAGGTGGGCAAAAAGAAACCTGACAAACTGATTTATGATGTTGCTTTAAGAAAGATGAATGGGGATCCTGAAAAGTCAGTAATGATTGGAAACAAGTTTAGGGAAGATGCTTTAGGTGCTGTTAATGCAGGAATGAGTGCAATTTTAGTTAATTCAGATGTTACTGAAGACGATAGGGATTTTATTAAAAGAGAGCAACTTGACATTACCATAATTGAAAATATAGGTGATGTCAATACAATATTATAGCTAGAAGAATGCGTCAAGGCTTTGCTGTTTTTCACCGACAGCCAAGTCCTGCAAATCTTTTTTGGAATATCCCAGCGGTTCCATTATACGGCCAACGGCGGGAATTATCTGATTATTGATATAGTAATCTTTGTCGTAGGTAATGCCTTCGCTGTATTCATACGGCACTGCACGCTGACTTATTGAACCCTTTCCTTTTTTTATTATGTATTGGATGATGGTGCCTCTGGTTACCTTTATTCCGTGGTCTTCTATGATTTGGGCGGCCACTACATGGGGACCGACCTGTTTATAATCCTTCAGGGGCTTGTTGATTTGTGTGTGGATGATTAATTCCTTGTTTTCAACATCTCCTTTTCTGATTCTTTTAAGCACTTTTTTAACCTCAGCTATTGCCTTTTCAGCATCTCCCTCTCCGAGCAATGCCATCAAAACAGCTTCCTGGGTTTCCTTAACGATTGGTGCCCAGTCTCTTCTAACAAGTTCTAATCCTTTAGCTATTATCTCTCCATCTTCAATAACGGCATACCTTTTTTTAGTTACAAAGAATCCTCTTCTGTAAAATCCTTCATATTCAAGTTCCATGCTTTCAGGCAATGCTGCATTGAAATCCTTTAAAAAGACTTGTGCCTGAGATTTTATTTCCGCTTCAATTTGGAGCTGTTCAGGTGTTTCCTTCATCGTAGATATTTTTGATAAAAGTATTTAAAATAGTTTTTTAAAGCAATTTTTCCTATGTTATGAGGCAATGATTTTCCATATATCAATTGCCTATGAAATAATGAAAATTATGTTCAATAAAACTAATAGTTACTTTTCCATTTTTAATCTGATTATGTGGCTTTAACATTAACTGGCAATGTTTTTGAAATCAGTTATGGTTTATAGATAGGATATACATGTTCATGTTCATTTTCCAACAGTTAATTATATTCAAGGCAATAAGCTTTTTTGAGCAGCATTCAAAAGGGTGCTAAAAAAATGTTTTAATGTATTAAAAGGTCAATTAAGCAAGAAAAAATAAGCAATGAATTAAAAAAAGAAAAAATGATGATTCTCTATGAATCATCTCTAATTGGTATTATTATTACTACTATCAGAACCTACGTAGGTTGCTACCCATTGGTCAACGGTTAATCCTATTCCTTTACCGTTCGGTGAATCAATAACCACATTATCGGAAGATCTTACCCACAGTTCATACTGTCCTATGAAGTAAGTTCCAGGGGAGCCTGGGAATGGATTGTCTGGAGTGTTATTTAAGTCCTGACCATTATCAGTAGGTTTAGGATTGTAATCATTAGTTGATGCGACAGAACTTCCGGAGATGCCTGAAGCTAAATTGTCTGCCAAATCATCTGTAATAGTGATAACTTCTTTAGCACTGGATGCGGCATATTTGTCATTTCCAGCATATTTTACTTCAAGTTCATACTTTCCGGCATTTTCCCCACTAATCATCAGATATCCTTTACCGTTATTGTCAGTAGTTACGGAATATGTTTCATTACCATTAAAGGTAATATTCAAAGTTTGACCTGCAATAGCATTACCTTGAGCATCTTTCAGTTCAAAGTGTACTGCTTCCCCATTTTGAAAGGTTTCATTATTTATTATTTTTATTTCTGTCTGTGTCTTTCCAACTTGTCCAAAAATAATAGCAGCACCGGCAGCAATTATGATGACGACCACGATGGCAATTATTATATTTTTATTCACAATTTCACCTCTAATTGGTACTTTTGTAGACAACATTATATAAATATTATTGTTTATTCAGTTTTATTTTTTAAAGTAAAATTCTGTTCATTTATGTAAATATGCTTATGTTTTAAGATAATTTCATGATTTTTTTTCACTAATTACAGATAAACTTGAAGTTTTTTCAGTTGTGCGAATAATTATAAAAAAGTTAAAATGAATTATATTCAAAATTAAATAATTCCCAACAACACTTCCCAACTATTTTTCAGCTAATTAAAAATCAAATCAACAAAGTTTTTTAAAGGCAATTTTTTCCGCTCAGGAAAATTTTTATCTCCTGATATGTAAGTATTTCCTTGAAATATTATCGTATTACTCTTCAAATGCTCTAGGAATTAATTTATATGTCTTTTTGAATATAATATAAGTTAGAGGTTTGATATTATGGAAACAAAAGAATTGATTTCAAGTTATGATGAGGCAAATGATACATTTGTCGCTAAAATGTCTGATAAAAAGGGATACTATGCAAACTATGATATAGCTGACGGAATATTTTTAAACATCGATAAGAATAGACTTCCAGTATCTGTTCAAATCAATGATGCATCTTGCGTTTTGAATGTCAAAAAAAGTGTTTTGCAGGACCCTGATGTGTCCATATTGATTGAATGTGTCGGGGATAAAATCCATTTAAAGCTTTCCATAGCAGACAGGGAGATTTTTTCCAATAATTCAGCCAATATATTTGATATTCCGGAAGTCAGCTATGAGATTAGAGCCAGTTAGGGGGTGATTTTGTGAACTTTTCAAGGGAAATAAATGATGAGCTGCTGGAGGATTTTGTCTATGACTATGAGGATGAGCTTGAAGAGGTTGATGTGGATGAGATAATAGCCAATCTAAAAAACAACATTTCAGATTATATTTTAGAAAATCCTGATGACATGATTTTGGAGGAGCCGATGTCTGATATTGACTTTGAATATGAGGAGGTGAAAGTTCCTGATGAGATATTGGAAGAATTAGAGCCTAAAGACAATCTTTTGGATTATGTGGATAAATAATATATGTCATTATCCACATATTATTTTTATGGATGAGGAATATTATATTGAAGACAATGATTTGATCGTTTTGCTTAAGGATGTTTTGGGCGATAAAATCACTGATGAGGATATTGATAGGATTTTAGCCGCAAGCGGTGATGACAATATTACCGAAGATGATTTCGATTTTCTTGTTGATGAAATACTTGCAAAATCAAAAACTAAAGAGTTATCAAGAAATGTGGAGCCGTTGATTCCTCCTGAAATCTCTGATGAAGAGGAATATGTATACATATCCACATCACCGGATAAATGTCCCATTTGCGGAGGCACCCTTATTGATGAAAATTTCTGTCCTGTCTGCAATCTAAAATTTTCAGTTGTCTCTCATGAAGACAAAAATCCTTAAAAAAATAAAGTTTATATATAATGAAAAAGTAATATTTTATTATCATTATTCATTAAGACTCTTTTTTGCTCTCATAATGTAAATTGTTATTTTTCTTGTCCTGCAGTTTACAGAAAAGAGACTTATTGACAGCGATTA
>NZ_JAZTXC010000114.1:0-16056 GCF_045636185.1 Methanobrevibacter sp.
CCACTATTGTTGTTTCTGGAATCAATACTGATGATGAAGAATCAAATGTTGATTTTGATGATGATGAGGAATCTGCTGGTGAAGCTCAAGCTAATAACGATCAGTTAGATGATTTTATTGATGGAATTTTCTAAATCCATCTCAATTTTTATATTTTTTTAGGTTTTATAGAAAACTTTATTAACTAATAAATTATAAATTAATATATTATCATTTTGTTATAATTTACTAAATTTTTTATTTTGGGTATTTAAATGAATGTACAAGAACGTTTTGATAAATTTATTAAAGACAGTAAAAGGGTATTAAAAGTATCAAGAAAACCAGATTCTCAAGAATACTTTGAATTCGCTAAAATCACAGCTTTAGGTATTCTAGTTATCGGAGTTGTTGGTTTTGTTATAGTTTTAATTGGTCAATTAATTGGTTTATAAAACCTTTCTTTATTTTTTTTAAAATTGATCCAAAATTTAATTATGATAAAATTTTAATTTTTATTTTCAAAACTTCGTTTTTTTGAAAACTTTATATACTATTATTTATAGATATATAGATATTATAGAAATCTATTTTACAAGATTATTTTTTGTCTTGTTACATTGTTTTTATAATAACTTTTAACTTAATATATGATTTTATTAACAATAAGAATATTGAAATAGGTGAATTTTTCATGGAAGATGCTAATAGTTCCATATATGCTCTTAAAACCTCTGTAGGTCAAGAAAGGAATGTTGCTAGACTTTTAGCACGTAAAGCTAAAATGCCGGGTGTAGGTATTTTATCAATTCTTGTGCCTGAATCTTTAAAAGGGTATATCTTAGTTGAATCTGAAGCAAAAATAGATTTAAGAAATCCTAACTTAAAAGTACAACATTTAAGAGGTGTTGTTGAAGGAAAAGGTGGTATTACCTTTGATGAAGCAAAAAGATTCTTAAAACCAGAACCTATTATTTCCTCAATTCAAAAAGGAAGTATTGTTGAACTTATTTCTGGTCCATTTAAAGGTGAAAGAGCTAAAGTGGTTCGTATTGATGAATCACGTGAAGAAGTTGTTCTTGAGTTAATAGAAGCAGCAGTACCAATTCCGGTAACTGTTAAAGCTGATCAAATAAGAATAATTCAAAAGGAGGCTGACTGATGGCTAAAGATACAGTCGAAGTTCTTATCGAAGGTGGAAGTGCTACTCCTGGACCTCCATTAGGCCCAGCTTTAGGACCTTTCGGTATTAACATGATGCAAGTAGTTGATGAGATTAATAATAAAACTGCTGACTTTGCAGGAATGAAAGTACCTGTTAAAGTCACCATTGACAGAGATACTAGAGATTTCGAAATTGAAATCGGTACTCCGCCAACTACAGCGTTAATCATGCAAGAATTAGGCATCGAAAAAGCTTCTCACGAACCAGGTTTAGACATTGTCAATGACTTACCTATAGAAACTGCTTTAAAAATCGCAAGAATGAAATATGATTCATTACTTTCCAACGATTACAAAGCAGCTACAAAAGAAGTTATGGGAACCTGTGTAAGTATGGGATTATCTGTAGATGGTAAAGACCCAAGAGAAGCACAAAAAGATGTAGATGCTGGAAAATATGATGATATCTTAGTTGAATAGATATCGGTTAATAAAATTTAAGTTAATATGTAACAGTGTATATGATGTTATAATTTACGGATTATAATTGATATACTGTTTTTTAATTCATGCAATCGTGGAGAATTTTTTCTTACACTGATCTCATGAAACCAAAAATAAACCACTGAACAGAAAATGTTCATGGGGGACGAATATGACACAAGATATAGTTAATGCGGTGAAGGAGGCTAAAGAACAATCTAAGCCGAGAAACTTCACTGAGTCCGTAGATATTATTATTAATATCCGTGACTTAGATGTCAAAAGGCCAGAAAATAGGTTTAATGAGGAAGTTACTCTTCCTAAAGGCCGTGGCAAAGAGGTAAAAATCGGAGTCATAGCTGATGGGGAACTCATTGTTCAAGCTAAAGATGCAGGCCTCGATCTTGTAATCAATAAAGCAGATTTAGAAGAGTTAGGAAAAGACAGAAAAGCTGCTAAAAAAGTTGCAAACTCTGTTGATTTCTTTATAGCTCAAGCTGATATGATGCCACTCGTTGGTAGGTTCTTAGGTCCAATTCTTGGTCCTCGTAACAAAATGCCAAAACCAGTGCCAGCAAGTATCAAACTAGCTCCTCTTTTAGATAGATTACAAAGTACTGTCAAAGTTGGTATAAAACAACAACCATTAATTCAGATTGTTGTTGGAAGCCAAGACATGTCCGAGGAAGATATAGCTGAAAATGTGGAAACTGTTCTTACAGTCCTAGACCGCAATTTAGAAAAAGGAAGAAGTCAAATAAAATCCATGTTTATTAAAACAACTATGGGTCCAACTGTGAGGGTGATCTAATGGCTCATGTTGCTGAATGGAAAAAAGAAGAAGTTTTAGAGCTTAAAGGTATCATAGACAAATATGATGTTGTTGGTATTGTGGATTTATTAAACATTCCAGCAAAACAGCTCCAAGAAATGAGAAGAAATCTCAAAGACAAAGCTGTTATTAGAATGTCTAAGAAAAACCTTATTGATTTAGCTCTCGAAGATTGTAATGCTAGTAAAAACAACATTGTTGATTTATCTGGACATATGGATGGTCAAGTTGCTATTATTGCAACTGAAATGAATCCTTTCAAATTGTACAAAATATTGGAAGATAGTAAAACTTCAGCTCCTGCTAAACCGGGATCTATTGCTAATGATGATATTGTTGTACCTGAAGGAGACACCGGTTTTGAACCAGGTCCATTTTTAGGTGAATTACAACAGGTTGGAATTCCTGCAAAAATAGATAAAGGTAAAATTGTTGTACAAAAAGATACTGTTGTTGTTGAAGCAGGTGAAGAAGTATCTAAAAGTGTAGCAGCTACCTTAGCTAGATTGGATATTAATCCAATGGAAGTAGGAATTGATTTAAAAGCAGTATATGAAGATGAAGCAGTTTATACTTCAGACGTGCTCGCAATCGACGAAGAACAAACATTAGCAGATGTTCAAAGCGCATTCGCTCAAGCATTTAATTTGTCTGTTAATGCAGCTATACCTACTGATGAAACTATTTCCACAATCATTACTCTTGCTTACACTAAAGCAATCAATGTTGGTGTAGAAGCAGCAATATTAACTTCTGAAACTTCAGAACCAATTATCGGACTTGCACAAGCTAAAATGTTAGCTATTGCATCAGCTGTTGCTGATAAAGCAGGTGCAATTGACGATGAATTAGCTGATAAACTTTCAAATGTTGCAGCTGCAGCTCCTGCTGTTGAAGAAGTTGTTGAAGAGGAAGTAGAAGAAGAGGAAGAAGAGGAAGAAGAAGCATCTGAAGAAGACGCAGCAGCTGGATTAGGTGCTCTCTTTGGTTAAAATTTAATTTAAAATTTTTTAATTTGTATAAACATATTATTTAAACAAACTAATGGTGATAACATGGAATATATATATGCGGCAATGATTTTGCACAGTGCAGAAAAGGATATTAACGAAGAAAATGTTAAAAGTATTATTGAAGCAGCAGGAATCGAAGCTGATGATGCTAGAATCAAAGCTTTAATCGCAGCTTTAGAAGATGTTGACATCGACGAAGCTATGGAAACTACTGCTATGGCAGCAGCAGCTCCTGCAGCAGCAGCTCCAGCAGCAGCTGAAGCAGCTGAAGAGGAAGAAGAAGAGGAAGAAGAGGAAGAAGAAGCATCTGAAGAAGAAGCAGCAGCTGGATTAGGTGCTTTATTCGGATAGATTTTTTACAAATCTATCACCTTATTTTCTTTTTTTTTTAATTTACCAATCATTCACCGAAGTAATTTTTTGTCCGATTTTTTAGTATTTTGAACATATTTTTTTAGTCTATGTTGTTTTAATGAATTTATTTTGCATTTTAACTTTTTTTAAATTTAATTGTTTTTCTATTGCATTCATATTTGCATTTGTGATGTTTACTGTTAATTGGTTTTTGATCTTTGCATATTTTAGAATGGTGATTAAACATTTAAATTTAGACTATTATTTTGAAAGTTATTTAAAATATAAAAAACATATATTTTACTAATAAATCTTTTAAAATGATTACTATGGTAGAAATTTTTGATGAACTTGGTTATAAAAAACAAACATGTAAAACTTGTGGACAGGAGTTTTACTCACAGATAGATAGAGATACCTGTGGGGATGCTCCATGTGATGAGTATGAGTTTATTGCAAATCCAGCTACTGATAAACCGTACAATTTATATGAAATCCAGAAAGTTTTTAGAGAATTTTTAGAAAGTGAAGGACACACTCATGTCCACAGATATCCTGTTCTTGCCAAAAGGTGGAGGGATGATGTATTCCTGGTTGGTGCATCAATCTTCTGTTTCCAGCCTTGGATAACTTCAGGTCTTGTTAAACCTCCTGCAAATCCTATTGAAATGGCCCAACCATCCATTAGACTTAATGATGTTGATAATGTTGGAAGAACTGGTAGGCACATGACCTGTTTTACTATGGGAACACACACTGTAATTAACAAGGAAGATGATTTCATTTACTGGGAAGATGAAACCATCAGACTTTGTCATGAGTTTTTTGCACATATTGGAATCAATACTGAAGAGATTACTTTCATCAAATCATGGTGGAGCGGTGGAGGTAATGAGGGTCCTTGTTATGAGGTCTGTTGCAGAGGTGTTGAACTTGCTACTTTGGTTTTCATCCAGTATGAAACTTTAGAAAATGGTGATAAGAAAGAAATCCCTATTAAAGTTGTGGATACCGGTTACGGATTGGAACGTATTGCATGGATTTCACAGGGTACTCCAACTGCTTATGATGCTTGTTTTGCACCGGTGGTTGACAAATTAAAAGAGTTGACTGGTGTTGAAATTAATGAGGATATCCAGGGAAGAAATGCACAAATTGCAGGTATGATGGATATTGAGGATATTGGAGATTTAAAGGAACTAAGACAGCAAGTGGCTGATAGTTTAAATTTATCTTTAGCGGAATATTTAAAAGCAGCAGAACCGATGGAAGCAATTTATATAATTGCAGACCACACCAGATGTTTGGCATTCATGCTGGCTGACGGCATCATCCCATCAAATGTTAAGGAAGGTTACTTGGCCAGATTGGTTTTAAGAAGAACTATAAGATTCATGAAAGAATTGAACATGAAAGAATCATTATCTGATGTAATGGCAATACAACTGGACTTCTTGTCCAAATTTTATCCTGAAATTCGCGATTCTGAAGAACATATCATGAATATCATTACTTTGGAAGAAGAAAGATATGCTACTACGGTCAAAAAAGGAAAAAGCATTGTTAAAAGATCAATTAAAAGACTTAAAAAAGAGGGCAAATCAGAAATGCCTCTTGACATGTTAATAGACTTGTATGATGCTCATGGAATTCCTCCGGAAACTGTTGTTGAAATGGCTGGAGATAACTTTACTGTAAATGTTCCGGACAACTTCTTTACGCAAGTTGCAGGAGCTCATGAAAAAGATACTACTAATAAGAAAGATTCATTTAAAGTTGATTATCCTGAAACAGAGTTACTGTTCTATAAAGATTTCTACCAACAAGAATTTGAAGCGGAAGTTTTGGGGTTAGTTGAAAAAGATGGAGACAATTGTTTGATCTTTGATAAAACTACATTTTATCCTGAAGGAGGAGGCCAACCTTCAGACATAGGTGAAGTTTTCATTGATGAAAAATCATTCAAAATACATTATGCTGAAAAAGTTGATAATGTGGTCTTGCATCATGTGGATGGAGACATATCAAATGACGTGGTTGGCAAAACTGTCAACGGTAAGATTGATTGGGACAGAAGAATTACTCTTGCTCGCCACCATACAGGAACTCACCTTGTTATTGCAGCTGCAAGAAAAGTATTGGGCCAGCACATCTGGCAGGCAGGATCTCAAAATGCTCTTACCCGTGCACGTATTGACTTATCCCACTATAAGCGTATCACTCAGGATGAACTGAATGAAATTGAAAAATTAGCCAATGAATATGTTATGGAAAACATTGATTTGGACATCCAGTTCCACACAAGGGATGAAGCACAGGAATTATACGGTTTTGTACTTTACCAGGGGGGTATTGTTCCGGGTAAAATGATTCGTGTCGTTAAGATTCCTGGAGTTGATGTTCAGGCCTGTGCAGGTACACATGTTCTAAGGACTGGTGTAGTCGGACCAATCAAGATCAATAAAACTGAAAGGGTTCAGGATGGTGTTGAAAGAATTGATTTCTCAGCAGGTTTGGCAGCAATTGATTCCATGCAGCATGACGGCGAGCTGTTGCGTGAAAGTTCATCCATTTTCAAAGTTGAAAATGAACAATTGCCAAAAACATGTGATAGATTCTTTTCAGAATGGAAATCCCAGAAAAATGAAATTGACAAATTAAAATCTGAAATAGCTTCACTTAAAATGAACTCATTGGCAGATGATTTTATTGAAATTAATGGTTTGAAGGTTGTCCATGAACTAATGGACAGTGATATTAAAGAGCTTCAAAAGATAGCAACTGACTTTACGGATAACGGTAAGGCTGATGTTGTTGTAATGGGTAATAATGACGGTAAAATTGTCGGTGCAGCTTCACAGAATGCAATTGATAATGGAATTAAAATCAATGATATCATTAAAACTGCAGCGGGGGTTTTAGGTGGTGGCGGTGGAGGCCGCCTTACTTTAGCACAGGGTGCTGGTAAAAACACTGATAAAATGGATGAAGCTATTAAAACTGCAATAGACTTAATTAAATGATATTTTTTTATCATTTTTTTCTTTTTTTGAGGATGTGCCACATTTTTTTTAAATTTATCGTGGTTTTTTAATTTTTATTATTTTTTTAGTTTTATTTCGTTGTATGTTCTTTTTAGGTTCTATCCTATGCATATAGTTGAATTCAGTATTTGTATTTATTATTCTTATTGTTCTGAATTCGTGTAGGTTCATGTTTTGTATCTGTGCAAATGATAGTTCTGCGGTTTTTGATAGTTTTTTGTAGATTTTTTGTGCCCAGTCTGTTTCCATTTTTCGTTGCATTCTAATTTTGGAAGGGTTTCTGTAGTCTTGAATTATTCTGTAGTTTTTGTTTTGGCAGCAAATTTCTTTTGCAATTTTAATGGTTGTTTTAAATGCTTCGTCAATTAAATCCGAATATTCAACTTTAAATCTTGCTATGGTTCGATATAATGGCTTTTTCATTGCTGCAAGATACATATATGCAATGTTTGTGTGTATTTTTCTTTCTATTTCTCTTGAAGATAATCCTTCATCGAAAACGCTCATTAAAATGGGTCTGAGCAATAATTTGCGAGGATAAGCAAATTCACCGGGAATTCCATGAAATTCTGGGTTTGCTTTTGAACAATCAACTAAATCAACCACATTTTTAATAAAATTACATTGATAATCTTTAGGAATTAAATTTGCAAGTCCAACGGAACTAACAAGCTCTGTTTTATATTATCGTATTTTAAAACCATAAATAAAACAATAACAAAGATTTTTATCTATAATAATAGATTGTACTTTATAGTATTTAAAATTAAAGGAAAAATAAGCAAAATAAAATTAAAAAATGGTGATTTCATGTCAAATCCTCAAAATATTTCATATAAACACATATTTTGGCAATTAGTGGTGTAAGCAATCACTTACATTCGAAAATATTTATATATGGGCTTTTTTTTTATATTATAACTATCTTATAAAAAAAATTGATGAGAGTGATTAATTATGAACAAAATACTATTAGCGTTACTATGTTTACTGACTCTTTCAGTATCCGTAGGAAGTACGTTTGCATCCAACGATGTTGACGGAATGTTAATCAATGATTCTTTACGAATTTCTGAAAATGAGAGTAGGGACATTTCCATATCGGAAGACACAGATCTTTCCGAAACTAAAGGACTAAATAAACCTATAAAATCAAATAATCCTATAGAATCAAATAAACCTGTTGATTGCAAATTAAATAATACTGATCCAAATAACTCTTCAGATATTATAGGTCCCGTATCAGTTTCTGACCTAAATGACACAAATATGGATTCAAAGCTAATTGAGTTTATGAAACTATGTACAATATTAAAAGAACATAAAAATGAAAATTTGTTGATGGTACTCCAAAATAATAGTGATGGTAGGCAAGTATTAGCATTTTACTCCACATCAGGTTTGAGTGGGGCATCATCAAGTTATGTAGGAGAAGTGGGATCTGAATTAGTGGATATTCTCGAAAAAGAAGGAGCTTTTGAGAAAATGGCATATGGCACAGTATGGTTAGCATCAAAAATCGGTGAATTATTTGGTTCTGATGGTCTGACCGATAGCGAAATTAAGTTTTTAGCTACTGCTGACCTTTCTCCATTTATTAGTTGGATGTGGGATGATTTTACTGAAGACATTAGTGATTGGTGGGATGATCTTTGGGATTAGAACATTAACTAATTAAATAATCAGTAATAAGTATGATGAGTCATCCAAAATTTCCTGATGAAACATCATACTTTTCTTAAATTAATTAACACATCCATTTTCCATCATAAATAATTTGTTGTTAAACTTCACCAGCAGTAACATTAAACTGGTTAAAATAAACCAAAAACTGCATAATCCTAATCCACCATTCCTAATCGGTGATGTTAGTTAAGAAGATGTAGTAAAAGAAGTCAATGAACTGAGTTATATTGAAACTCACGAAAAAGTTCTACCTCTTACACGTACTTTTCAATCAAATTTGTTATAAAATTTTATTTATGTTGTTATTTAATTTTTTGGAAAAATTTTTGTGATGTATAATTTGAATAGCTATTATCATGGTTGAAAGAATTTATTAGTAATGGTAGCTATTGGAAAACATCGTGAGTAGATTCATAATCTAGTCATTGATAAATTTTAGAATGGATACACATTTTAAGTTTATCTTTATAAGTTTATATCGTCAATGAAATATTGCTCCATTTTTGAAAAATTGCTTTTATCATAGTTTATTCGCTTCATTTGAGAATCATATTAAATATTTTTCTATTTAAGAATTAACGATAGGTTTATATAATTACATAATTATATATTATATTACTTAATAATGGGGATTTTTTTTATGAGCACCATTGGCCATTTTGTATATTTCATAAATCGTGTAAAAGATTCATTGTCATTTCGTGATGATGAAGATTTCACTGAAAAAATCAGGAATGATTTTGATTTCAGACTAAAAGTTCAAAAATTTGTTTATATTGCCAAATATTTTGGATGGAAACATCCCTACAAGTATAGCTTATACATTAGAGGCCCTTATTCAAGTACATTGGCAGATGAATACTATAATGAAGATATCCTAAAATATTCTCCTTTAGAAATTGATGGTTTTGATTTTAATTCATTCAATGACTTTGTAGATGGAAAAACCATCCACTATTTAGAATCAGCATCCACAATTTTATATTACATGGGAAGTGAAGAGAATTTCACCCGTGAGGATGCAATTGATAAATTGCAAATGATTAAACCATACATTGATTCTGAAATTGTATGTAATGCCTATAATGATATAATCAGATTAAATTTCTTTAGAAACAATAATCTCTATGAAATAATTGTCATTGATGATAATCTTGATAATGACAAAGAAATTTTATTGGACCAGATAAATGATTATGTAGATTATTTTGCTGATTTTGGCCAGTGCAATAACAGCATAATAGTTTCCGGATCTCTTGATTATTTAAGTATGGTTTTAGAAAATGAAACATTAGATTTAGAAATGAAAAATGATTTATTGGAATTATTGTCAAATTATGTTTTGGATGTTAAAAAAATATATGATTTGTGTGATGGCAATCCTAAAGTATTTGAGTATATGAATCTAAATTCACTGGAAAATAAATTCAACAGGATTCAAGATTACATAAGTCAGGAATTAGGAATTTCTTTAAGATTATATGATTCTGAATTTGTATTGGCGTGATGTGATTAAATGATTAGACTTGAAAATGAGACTCATGTAATCTATGATGCAAATGTCATTATTTATTCACTGTTTCCTGAAAAATACAAAGTACCTCTCCTTACAGCATTAGCAAAAGATTTAAATAACTTTTTATTTAATCAGGAATCTACAATTGTGGTTCCTCATTTCATTATCTCCGAAATAGAACGTAAAGAATATTATAAGGTTATTGATGATTATTTTAAAGATTTGAGACCTTCTTCAAGATTTCAATTAATGATTAAACTTAGACATAATTTTAAAAATCTCAAAAAACATGAAAATTTTTTACAAGAATATTATCAGCCTTCCGAAGAATTATTAGACTCTATTGATAATGCATTCATCGATTTTAATAATTTGGATAATATTGATGAATATTTCATGCGAAAGCATACTGATGTTTTAGATCCGTCTATTGAAGATAAAAAATTAATTCTATTTTCAAAAGATAAAGAGTATCCAGTAATATCCAATGATTTAGATTTAACATTTTTCCAAAAGGAATTGCTTAAACGAAATTTAGTTCATGAAATAATTGATTTCACGTCTATTAATTTTAATGTTTGAGATTAACATATCTTTTGGTGTTTTATTATCTAGATTATGAACCCCTTAAAAATTTCAAGCATAATATTTATCTTGAAATTCCATCAAATATCTTCGATAAGAAGTGTAACTATTTCATGAGTTATATTGATTCACAACTAAGATTAATGCAATGACTAAATTTTTCTTCTTACTTCATGGAGGATATACTTTGTGTCACAGTAAGTTTTTTTTTAGAAAATATTTCTTTTGTAATTAAATCTTAGTTTTTTATTATTTTTTTTTAGAAAAATGTTTTTTTTGATGTATTTTTTCTTATTAACTTTTAATTTTTTATTATTTTTTTTAGAAAATATTATATAAGTGTTTATAACAGATTATAAATTAGGTGATTTTTTATGGAAATTGGTGATATAGTTTCTCAAGCTTTAAAATATCCGTTAAGTGATACGACAGCATTTTTCAAAGTTGCTGCAATGTACTTATTGTTGTTAGTTCCTATTCTTTTGATAACTCTTGGAGTTTTTGCCGAAAGTTCTGGAGCAGCAGCTGTGGGTATTATATTATTGGCCGTTTGTAATATTATATTTATATTAATAATGAATGGTTTTCATATTTCGGTATTGAAAGAGGGTATAGATGAGTCCGAATCAATTCCGCCTTTTGAAATTGGAAAGAATATTGTAAATACTTTTAAATCAATAGTTTTGTCCTTTGTCTATGGTATTATTCCTGGCATTATTATTACTATTATGTTTGTGGTATTAGGAATATCTGTTTCACCTAATGGCAGTTCATCCGGAATCTTGGGTGCAGGCATCTTTATTGTATTTATTGTTTCTATAATTTTATACATAATATTCGGTTTGCTTTTATTAGTTGGAATGTTAAGACTTGCTAATACTGATTCTTTATCTGAAGGTTTAAACTTTTCTGCTGTAATTGAAGATTTAAAAGGAATAGGTGTTGGAAAAATTATTGTTACCTGGATTATATTTGGAGTAATCGCAACAGTTATTGTGGTAGTAGGATTATTTTTATCCATTATTCCTATTATTGGTCCTATTATACTATTGATTTTCATATTGCCATATGTCTTTTTGGCTGTTCCTTATGGCTGCGGATTGTTGTATTCAGAAATTGCTTAGCTTGAAGATGAATTTTTATTCATTTTCTATTTTTCTTTTTTTAGATAAATTAATTAATAATGTGATTAATAAGATTAAATGTTAATTCTTAAAAACTATGTTAAATGTGATATTATGGAAAATTTCGAAAATCAAAAATTCTGCCAATCTTGTGCAATGCCTTTAACGAGCGAAGAACTATATGGAACTAATTCTGATGGAACAATAAATGAAGATTATTGCATCTACTGTTTTAAAGAAGGTGAATTTACCTCAGACATGTCAATGGAAGAGATGATGAACTTCTGCATTGATAAGATGGTTGAAGTTCACCCCGAAATGGATAAGGATGAAGCTTCTAAAATGATGAAAGAAGTTTTTCCTAACTTAAAAAGATGGGCTAATGATTAATTAAGCCCAAATTTAATATTATAATCCATAGCTACTTCTATCATAATTTAATTTGTACATGAACTTATAATATTCGTGACGATTTAATCTGCCGTCCCCATCATCATCTGAATCCGCATACATCTTTTTCACAATATTTTGTGGTGTATGTGCAATGTTCATGTCGCTTAATGTGACATAACCGTCTCCATTCTTGTCGGTATCTTCAAATGAATTGCTATAGGAAAATGACTCATAATTCGGCTCGGTATTTGTTGATGTTATCTGGTTATTGATTTCCGTTGCTGTTGCGGTGACTGTTATTGGGCTTTCTGTTGTTGATTTTGAATAATTTTCATCTCCTGTAAAAGAGCAAGTAACTTCATAATCCCCCGCTTCGACATTAGGTATTACTGAAGCTATTCCGTTATTGCCTGTAATTGAATTGAAGGTATATGTGTTTTTGTCATTTTTAAATGTTATTTCAATAGATTTTCCCACAATTCCCTGGCTGCCATCAATTAACTGGACTTGAAATTCTGCAGAGCTGCTTATCGGTGATTGGTTGAGTATTGTTATTGATGTTGGATGGCCAAAAAGATTAAATCCTCCGCTGAAAATTACCATTATTACTGTAAGAATCATGATAACTCCAACCAATCCAAAAATTATTGGCTTATAGTTCTTTTCACTTTTGATTTCACTTTTTAGTTGTGTTCCGCATTTGGGGCAAAAGGATTTAGTTTCATCATCTATTTTTTCGCCGCATTGAAAACAATATTTGGCCATAATTTTATATTTAATTGTTTTTTGTAATAATATTTATTAATCTTTAAGATTAAAGAATATATTTGCTGTTATATTTTAGTAGTATTTAGATTAGGTTTTAAATATTAAATGGATTACTATTATCTTCAGCTATTGGATTAATTGAGAGAGATGTTTATATGGAATATGATTTAATCGTAGCAAGATATGGTGAAGTTGGTTTAAAAAGCACTAAAGTACGTTCTCGTTTTGAAAGAAAACTGGTTAAGAATATCAAGGCAGCTATCGACTGTGATGTTGATAGAAATCAGGGAAGAATATATATTTTTCCGCAAAACTTTGATGAAGCAGTGAATAACTTAAACAGGGTTTTTGGTATTGTGTCCTATTCTCCGGCCATTTCAACTTATAGTAACTTTGAAGATATTGATAAGACATTAGGTGGATATGTTGAGAATCTGGCTAGTGAAAATATGATTGATGAGAAAACAAAATTTGCAATAAAATGCAGGCGTGTAGGTGATCATGACTTTACCTCACAGGAAATGGCTGCATTCTGTGGTGGAGTTGTAAGGAAAAGAGTTTTAGCTCCTGTTGATTTGACAAATCCTGATTTAACAATATTCGTTGAAGTACGCGGTGATGACACATTCATTTATCATGAAAAAATTCCTGGTCCCGGTGGATTGCCTTTAGGGACTCAAGGAAAAGTTGTCTGTCTGGTGTCCAGTGGAATTGATTCTCCAGTTGCTGCTTATTTGATGATGAAAAGAGGATGTGAAGTAATTGCATTGTACTGCGATAATGACCCTTTCACTTCTCAAATGGCATTGGAAAATTACAATAAACTGATTGATCAGCTTCAGAATTATGCTGCTGGTGTACCTATTAAAAAGCGTATTGTAAAATATGGTGATTATCTCCAAAAAGCCAAAAATGATGCACCTGAAAAAATGACTTGTGTATTATGTAAATCCGGAATGTATAAGATAGCTGAAAAGCTGGCTAATAAAATGGGTGCGCTGGCTATTGTTGATGGAAGCAGTGTTGGTCAGGTGGCATCACAGACTTTAGATAATATTCTGGCAACAAGATATGGCGTTGACATGCCTATACTTTCTCCGTTAATTGGTTTGGATAAGGCAGAAATCACTAAAATTGCTGAAGAAATTGGAACATTTGAAATATCCAAAATAGATGATGGTGGATGCAGTGCAGTTCCAAGATATCCTGAAACAAAAGGGGATTTGGATAGGTTTAAAGATGCTTGTGAAGCAATGAATCAGGATGAAGCTATAATAGAAGCTTTCAAAACTATTCAATCAGATCTTTAATAATTTTAATGGTGTTTAAATGTGTGCTTTTAAGTCAATTGAAGAAGCAAGAGAATTTTTTAAAAATGATAAATTCGCAACAAATACTGGAATTCGTATTGATGAATTAACTAATGATTACTGTCAATGCAGTTTGGAAATTAATGATGGACATAAAAATGGTCTTGGCGGTGTTATGGGTGGTGTAATGTTTACATTAGCAGATTTTTCTTTCGCAGTTTTATCAAATCACCTGCACTTTCCGACGGTTGCTCAACAGGTAAGCATTAATTATTTGAGTGCTCCAAAAGGAGAAAAATTGATTGCAAGAGCAATATGCAAGAAAAATGGAAGAAGTTCCTCAATAATAAATGTTGATGTTGTTGATGATACTGGTAGGGATATCGTTCAATTTGTTGGCACCGGATTTAAGTTATGAATTCAATGTTTAAATCATAATAATTATATACTTTGCAATTCAAAAATACTATCGTATACTAAATTAATTTTTTAAGTTTACAAATAAACTTAATATTTATTGAGGTATTAAAATGAAAACTACTGTTAGTGTAATTAAAGCTGATATCGGAAGTGTTTCTGGTCACTGTGTTGCACACCCAGAATTAATGGATATCTGTGATGAAGTTTTAAATGAAGCTTTAGAAACTGGTATCTTAAACGACTATTATGTTTCCCGTTGTGGAGATGACATCGATTTAATCATGACCCACAACAAAGGGGAAGAAAACGAAGAAGTACACAAAACTGCATATGATGCATTCATGAAAGCTACTGCAAGAGCACGTGAATTAAAATTATATGGTGCAGGTCAAGATTTATTATCCGATACCTTCTCAGGAAACATTAAAGGTATGGGTCCTGGTGTTGCAGAAATGGAATTTGAAGAAAGACCATCTGACCCTGTTTTAGTATTCTGTTGTGACAAAACAGAACCAGGTGCATTTAACTTACCAATCTTTAGAATGTTCGCAGATCCATTTAACACTGCAGGTCTTGTTATTGACCCAAGTTTACACGATGGATTCAAATTTGAAGTATTCGATGTAATCGAACACAAAAAAGTTATCTTGGATTGTCCTGAAGAAATGTATGATTTACTCGCATTAATCGGTTCAACTGGAAGATATGTTATTAAAAGAGTATGGAAGAAAAACGGTGAAATCGCAGCTGCAATAAGTACTGAAAGATTAAACTTAATGGCTGGTGAATATGTTGGTAAAGACGACCCAGTAGCAGTTGTAAGAGCACAATCCGGATTCCCTGCAAACGGTGAATGTGTAGATCCATTTGCATTCCCACATATGGTAAGTGGATGGATGAGAGGATCCCACAATGGTCCAATGATGCCTGTTTCAGAAGCAGAAGCAAATCCAATTAGATTTGACGGACCACCTAGAGTTGTCGGTTTAGGTTTCCAAGTAGCTAATGGTGAATTAGTAGGTCCTGTAGACTTATTCGATGATCCTGCATTTGATCCTACTCGTGAACAAGCTGCTAAAATCGCAACTTACATCAGAAGACACGGTCCATTCGAACCTCACAGATTACCTGCTGAAGAAATGGAATATACTTCACTTCCTGGTGTAATGACAAAACTCGAAAAAAGATTCGAAGATATGGAATAAATTTAAGAGATTTTTTATCTCTTCTTTTTTTTACTTTTTGAGAGTGTGACACGAAGTCACTATTTTTTTAATTTTATTTTACTTATTTTTCCTTTAATTTTATATACTATGAAGTACAATCTATTATTATAGATATTAAACTTTATGGTTGTTTTATTTATGGTTTTAAAAGATGATAAC
>NZ_JAZTXC010000115.1:0-3260 GCF_045636185.1 Methanobrevibacter sp.
TATTACCCTATGGATTTTACTCTTGATAAAATACGTTCCCGATACAAATTTTACGAATCATGTCAACAAACTGTTCCGCAAGCTCTTAAAGCCTTTTTTGAATCCGAAAGTTTTGAAGATGCTATTAGAAATGCTATATCCCTCGGTGGAGATAGTGATACTATTGCAGCAATCACCGGAGCCGTCGCCGGGGCATATTATGGAATCCCTTTATATATCCATGGAGAAGTAGCTGATTATTTAGACGATAGACTAAAAAAGTTAATAAAAAAAATCATCGATGGAATAAGAGAATCTTAAACAATTACCAAATTTCAAATCAAAATCTACCGACAAATGATACCTAATTTAAAATAGGTATCATTTTTCTAATATTAGCGATATATCCGAATTTTGTAATACGGCTCTATATCTTTTTCAATACAAGTTTACAATATAGAAAAATAAAACATATACAATGATAAGCAATGAAACCAATATTTGATTATAAGATATTTTTCAAAACAAAAAAGCCACCTTTTTAGGTGGCCTCTTGAATTGGAGCGGGTGAAGGGATTCGAACCCTCGACATCAACCTTGGCAAGGTCATTAGAAACTCCATTATCCTTTATTCCACAAGGAACACAAAGAATCATAATGATTGATTTTTGCTGTTTTTTACACACCAACAACATCATCACTCAATAAAAATGGACTACCAAAACACTTTATACATATGGATTTTTATAACTAATTTAGGAACCTTAAAATCAACAATGACACATTGTAAAATCCAACAATAGTTAATCTTTCCATATACAATACTGTAAAATCAACATTAAAACACTTGACGATTTTACACTTTTATCATAATGTAAAGCAACATTATAGATTTACACTTTACACATAAAGGATTTTAGCAATGATTTTTAACTATAAAAGAGTTTCCACAATAGTCCAATCTACTGAAAGACAGTTAATTGATGTTCCTTGTGATAGGGAGTATGAAGATAAATTATCTGGCAAAGATAGAGCAAGACCACAATTAGAAGCAATGTTATCAAATTTAAGAAGTGGTGATATTGTAAATGTTCACTCAATGGATAGGTTAGCAAGAAACACCAGAGATTTATTAAATATAGTTAATGAAATCAATCAAATTGGATCAATAATTAAATTCCATAAAGAGAATCTAACATTTGAACCAAATAAACAAGACCCATATCAGCAATTGATGATGACAATGTTAGCAGCAGTAAGTTCTTTAGAAAGAGAGTTGATAAACCAAAGAGTAAGAGAAGGTGTTGCTATTGCTAAAGCAAAGGGAAAATATAAAGGTGGTAAAAATAAGTTATCTAATGAACAAGTAAGTGAATTGAATAATTTATATCAACAAGGGATTCCAATTGCTAAAATTGCAAGACAATTTAACATCACAAGACCAACTGTGTATGGATATATAGAAAAATAAAGCATTTTATTTTTGCTTTTGGATTTCAAGTTATGGTAAAATAAATGGGGAATAGAATATTCTACCCCCCATTTATTGGTTAATTGATTTTATAAAATCAATCTACAATTCTGGTCCAAGGGTCCCAAAAACTGTACAAATTAATTAAGCTTTCATATGCTTGGCAAAGATTTTTTCCTGATTCTCCCACAGAATTTAGTACCTTTGAATCAATGTCAATTCTATCTTCATCTATGTAAACCTTATATCTCCCCTCTTTATTTTTAATGCACCAATAAGTTGGTCTTGAGCTTCCTCCAAAACCATTATAAAACAACAATCCATTACCCTTAAAAATAGTGTAATTAAGTTTACAATGACCACTTCTTTCAATAGAAGATGTAACATTTTTTATTAAATCTGTACTATATCTTTCTGCTCTATG
Source organism: Methanobrevibacter sp. (assembly GCF_045636185.1). Classification (GTDB taxonomy): domain Archaea; phylum Methanobacteriota; class Methanobacteria; order Methanobacteriales; family Methanobacteriaceae; genus Methanocatella. Next base: position 1,875 of record NZ_JAZTXC010000115.1, read on the forward strand.
AGTTGCTTTCTTTACTAATAAAGTATAACAAGCACCCTCATCTTCTGAACTATAAGACCCCAAATTATAAATAAAGAATATTCCTCCTAATATGATTAATACTATAACAAGGATGTGCTTTTGGGATTTATGATTATTTTCTGATAACAATCCTTTTTTCATTGCATCATAATCATTATCACTGATTGCCCCAGATTGTTTTAACATATTGAGTTTATCTAATGTTTTTATAGTATTATCTACATTATCTTTTGATAATGATTTTTCTTGTTTATTGTTACCATAATAAAAAAATACAAACAAAAGAACGAAACCACCTATAACACCACATACTATTTCTTTGGGCACATCAATAACAGATGTTAATAAAGTATATAATGAAATAACAAAAATTACCCCAATTACAATTGTAAGTATATCTTGCTGAAGGTTATCTTTTTCCTCATCTTTTTTTACATTTTCTTGTGTTGGTGTTACTTCAGCATCATTTTTTAAATCCATCAACTTTTTGGATGCAGTTTTTAACAATGCTTCTTTTTGCCTACTGTTTGATATTGACTTTGAACACTCATCTCTTATTTCACATTCATCCCAATAATCTGCCATTTTTTTATAAATACCATCATAAAAAAATACAAACCAAAGAACGAAACCACCTATAACACCACATACTATTTCTTTGTTGGACACATCAATAACAGATGTTAATAAAGTATATAATAAAAAAACAAAAATTACCCCAAATATAATTGTAAGTATAATATGCTGAAGGTTGTCTTTTTCCTCATCTTTTTTTACATTTTTTGTATTCTTATTAGATTCCTTATTTTTCCCCATTTTTTTGCTCCAGTCATTTATTAATATTTTGGAATAGTGATATTTTATTGTTTTTACATTTTATGTAAAAATCAATCTTTTCTAACAGAATGAATTTTGATATTATAATCATCAAAATTTTCTCTGAATAAAAATTCATCAAATTTTGCTTTACCATTGCCATCTATTGTTAGACGAATGTAAGAATGTTTAATTTTTATTTCATCTTTATCATACAAATTATATTCCAATGTAACATCCATATCTTCAGAATTGTTATTTTCAACAACTCCACACAAATTTTTGTAATAAGAATATCAATTAAATACATAAACCATTAAATACACAAAAATCCAACAACCAATACCAATAATAAATAAAATTTTCATAGCTTCAAATTCTAATTTAGCATTTTGTCTGGCTCTTATTATTTCAGCTTGAACATTACCTCCACAATGGGGACAAGTTATTGTTGATGGTGCTATTGTTGCTTTACAATTTGGACAAATCATATTCTACTACTCCATTTTTCTAAATTATTTTTATACTATTTTTCTCTTATGCTTTTGA
>NZ_JAZTXC010000116.1:0-7804 GCF_045636185.1 Methanobrevibacter sp.
TCCTAAGGGTAGGTTATCCACGTGTTACTGAGCCGTACGCCACGAGCCTAAACTCGTTCGACTTGCATGGCTTAATCGAATCCCAATAGCAGTAGCATCTGCCAGGATCAAACAGAATTGAACACATAACAGACATAATAATAAGTATTATGAAGTACGCTAAAAAAATATAGACGAGTAAATACACTAAAATTTGTGTCATAAAAATTTCTATAACCAAATTTCACCACATCTACAAAACCAACATCATACTCGAAAAAACTCAAGTACTCATGAAAGCATATTAATAGAATTAATAATATGAAATTAATCAATTAAATATGATAATTATAGCTACATGCGGAAAAGCAACCATCATAGTCATTTATTGTAAATATACAACACGACTTAGGTCATCGCCATAAACACATAGCACATCTTATAGAGCAAGATATTTTATCAACAAAATTAATTAAAATATATTGCAAAATAATTTTAAAATTATAAAAAATTAAAAATAAAAAATTTCAGTTAAAATTAAAATATATGAAAATTTTATTACAAAAAATATAAAGTATAAACTATTTACTAAAGAAAAATTTCTAAAATGTTTTACTCAAATTCTACAAAATAAAAAGTAATACAAAAAAATAATTTTGTAATAAATATCGGAAATAATAAAATAATATATAAACAAGTACCCCTCAAAAAATTTTACCTATTTAAAACTTTCTAATTAAATTAAATAAAAATTACTTTATATATACCATTACCATATAATTAATTGGTGATAAAATATGAAATTTGGTATAGAATTCGTACCTCAAATACCTTTAAAAGAACTCGTAAGATTAGTAAAAATAGCAGAAGATGTCGGTTTTGAATACGCATGGATCACTGACCACTACAACAACAAAAACGTATACGAAACCTTAGCATTAATTGCAGCTGAAACTGAAACCATTAAAATGGGTCCTGGTGTAACCAACCCATACGTAAGAAGCCCTGCAATTTCCGCTTCTGCAATCGCAACCATTGACGAAATTTCAGAAGGTAGAGCAACCTTCGGTATTGGTCCTGGTGACAAAGCAACTTTCGATGCTTTAGGAATTGAATGGACTAAACCTGTATCTACCATTAAAGCAGCAATTGCTGACATTAATACTTTATTAGCTGGAGAAAAAACCGAAGCTGGAGCAGCTTTAGGTGGAGTTAAAAAAGTACAAGACGCAATCCCTATTTACATGGGTGCACAAGGTCCTAAAATGTTAGAAACTGCTGGTGAAATCGCAGATGGTGTATTAATTAACGCTTCCAACCCTAAAGATTACGAAGCAGCTATGCCTATGATCAAAAAAGGTCTCGCAGCAGCTGGCGGAGACAAAGCATTCGATGTTGGTGCATACACTGCAACTTCAATCGGTCCTGACTCTGACGCAGCTAAAAACGCAGCTAAAATCGTTGTTGCATTTATTGCAGCAGGTTCCCCACCTCCAGTAATCGAAAGACACGGATTACCTGAAGGATTCAACGAAAAAATGGGAGAATTCTTAGCTAAAGGTGATTTCGGTGGAGCAATCGGTGCTGTAACTCCTGAAGCACTCGACGCATTCTCAGTATGTGGTACTCCTGATGAATTCATCCCTAAAATTGAAGGCTTAGCTGAAATGGGTGTAACTCAATACGTAGCAGGTTCCCCTGTTGGTAAAGACGTAGAAGAATCCATTAAATTATTAGGAGAAGTAATCGCAAGTTTCTAAACTTGCTCTCTTTTCTTTTTTTATTTTTTTAAATCACGTATACACAACTTAATAACAAAACTATTTTTAACAACAATTTTTAATTATAACATAATTACAATAATATTATAATGGAAATTGAAAACTTATGTAAAGAAATTCGAAGCAGAGCTTTTGAGCGAAAAGATCCAAAAACACCCGAACAAGTTGGTGCAAGTTGGTATAATGATGATTTAACTTATGACGGTATTTCAAAAACACTGTTTATTATTCTTCCAACACCAGGATGCTCATGGGCATTAGGAGACAGTGGCGGATGTACAATGTGCAGCTACATATCTGACTGTACACTGGAACCAATAGATACAGAAACCATCCTTAACATCTTTCATGACCACCTCTCCAGATTTGATATTGAAAATGAAGATAAAATATCTGTCAAATTATTTGCATCAGGAAGCTTTTTAAATCCATATGAACTTCCAATAGATGCCCGTGATGAGATATTAACTACACTGGCCAATATGGATAACGTTACTGAAATCATCGTTGAATCAAGACCAGAGTATGTGAAAGAAGAATATTTGGATGATATTTTTAATATTATTGGAGACAGACTGTTTGAAGTCAGTATCGGTCTTGAAACGTCAAATGATTATACTCGTTTAAATAAAATTAATAAAGGTTTTACTTTTAAAGATTTTGAAGATGCAGTTAAGTTAATGCAAAATTTAAGAGATACCAAAGGATATAATCTTAAATCAAAAGCCTATATTTTTGTGAAACCAATTCTCATCAGTGAATCACAGACAATAGCTGAAGCAATACAAACAGCTAAAGATTGTGAATCAATAGGCGTAGACAGATTATCTTTCTGCCCCGCTACAATTCACAGCGGAACAGTCATTGAAAGACTATGGAGAAAAGGAGCTTATCAGCCCCCATGGATTTGGAGCTGTATAGAAATCATCAATACTGTCAGGCGCGAAGTTAATATACCTGCACTTCTTGATACATCTGGATTTGGCTCCAGAAGAGGCCCTTACAATTGTAAAAAATGTAATAAAGACTTAAAACACATGATTATTGATTGCAATTTAACCCAAAGTATTGTTGAATATGAATGTGAATGTAAAGATGAATGGTTGGCTGAAGTTAAAAATGGGGATATGAACCAGTCCGCAGTGAAAATAAAACACATACCATTATATTGAATAATACATAATAATTATTATTGGAGGATTTAGATGAAAAATAAAATTGTTAGTTTGCTATCAATTATTTTTGGAATAATGATAATTTCATTTCCCCTGCTGGGAGTAGTCTCTTCCAGTGCAATAATCGGATTATCAGTTTTATTCATATCCATTTTTGCATTAATGATGGGAATTTCAATAATTGATTATAATAAATATGGTGCTATTACCGATTTGATTTTGGGAGTTGTGCTTCTTTTAATAAGTATTGGATTAATATTTAATCCTGCAATATTCAGTTTTTTAGCTGAAATAAGTCTATACTTGGCAGGAATCATACTGATTATTGCCGGAGTCGTTTCCTTAGTTAATAACCGTAGTTCAAAATATGGATTTTACATTGGAATAGCTGGAATAATATTGGGTGTATGTTACATTGTTATTGGAAGTTACGTTGCAGATCCTATTATTCTAGGCACATTAATTGGAATATGGTTAATATTTAGCGGTATTATGAGATTATTAAAATAATCTCCAATTTTCTTTTTGGTGTTTACTTTGATATGTATAAGTGCAGATTTTGATCCTGTCCACAAGGGTCATGGAAAGTTAATTAGCGAAGCCCGTAAAATTGCGGACAGGGAATCTAAAAAATTGGTTGTATATTTGAATAAGGGTTTTAGTGCCAATCATGCTCCTTTTTTTACAAGCTTCGAAGCCAGAAGCGAAATGGCACTAGCTTTGGGTGCTGATGAAATCAAATCCTTTGAAGGACTTCATCACAGACTGGTTTTATCCTACAGCGTTCCAATCAGACTGCAGCAGATGATTGATGATGGTGCAACAGACTACATTACCTCAGCAAGCATTTCCTTAGATGAAATTGCCGCAAAAGCTCAAAAATTTATTGATGAGGAAAATTTTGTTGGGATGCCCAAAAATTACACCAATAGAAATGAAATCAGATGGTATGCATTAAATGCATTTTTAGGTTCAAAACTTAAATTTCATATTGTAAAGGAATTCAATAAAGATAAATACTCTGGCCGTTTAATTAGACAATCAATTATCGATAATGATTATGTTATTACAAAAGATATTAGGAAATTACTTCCAAAGTCAAGTGTGGAAATCCTTGAAAAGGAAATAGAGAAAAATAATATCAATCTTGATCGTGACTGGGACAGCATTTATAAAAGGATGAATACCTATTCAAGAGGAAATCTCACGAAAATAGCTTACCTGAATGGGGAAACTATAAATCAAATTATTAAAAAAAGAGTATATTCCAATCCAGAATCAGTTTGGGCGGCCTTTAGAAGGTCAAATTATGGTCCTGTTATGACTCGCCTTGCAATCAGTTCCATTGAAAAGGACGTTACGAAAAAAGAGGTGATGGATTTAATGAAACACTATGAATCCAAGGGAGTCATTCCTGAAATGCAAAAAGTTTCCAGGGTAATTGAAAGGGCATGGTATGTCGCGTCAAAAACTCATGAGGGAATGAGCGCCAAGGAAGCAAACAACAATTTCAGACAGGGAAATATAGAAGTTAAAGATGTGCCGTTAGAACTGAATGCCGGTTTAAATCTCACACGCTTTGAAACAAAAATAATGAAAGAGAATTTAAACGGAGACTTATATGTTGATAAAAATAATAAAATATCAGTTCAGCTTAAAAGCGAAGGCAAAAAGATTAAAACAAATTTAAGACTGCCTGCCCGTGAAGTCACATATCTGAGATATATAATGGATTCACATTTTATTCCTGTCAGTGCAAAAAGCAAAAAAGATAAAAAAGGATATAAAATTAATGTTAAAATTGCTTAAGCTTATCCAAAGCCGTTTTAATCATTTTCAAATCATCATCATTAAAATAATCCAAGATTTCTTCAAGTTCCTCTGCTTTTCTTTTTGAAGACATCATAGTATTATTTATTCTTGAAAGAGATTTCTCTTTAAAATCGTCCCCTTCAGTGAGTGATAAAACCTCAAAAAACTCATCATCCAAATCCAGTTTTTTAGCCAATTCATATGTTTCTATCAATAGGACAGATAATGATTTTGTATATGTGCTTCTAAGCAGCTTTAATCTTGAAGCATCACCGATTTTATCGGAAATGATTTCTACATTTAAAAACTCATCTAAAAAAAGCAGTTTTTCGGCATCCTTACCTGATAGATATAATGTTGGTGAGGAAGAATCAATTTTTCCAATAATGGCTCCATCTACAAAATTATCCACCAGATTATTGATTTTTTCTGTTGTATATGGAGAAATATTATTTAAATCCAGATAAATTCCATTGCAATATTTAGAATAATTATTTGCGACTTCAAGTGCTTTTGCAGGAGTTACTGCAGATATGATAACATCCGCACATCCCAAAGCATCACCAAACGAATCATGAACTTGAACATTTGACTTACTAATTAAATCAGCAGTTTCTTTTGACCTATTTTCACAAGATGTAGTAAAATTAATGTCTGGAGATTGGATTATTTTAGAAAGAACATATGAAACTTTCCCAAATCCAATAAAAGCAATATTCATACTACCACTATCTTTTTAAAATAAGCATGTCTTGAAGATTAACACCAATATCACGAGCTATAGTATTGCATTTTGCACAAAGCAAAAAGTAAACCTCTTTTTTGGATAAATCAATTTCTGTTAATCCCTCGTAATTGCCCATTCCTTTGGATATTACAAATTCGTGGCTATTGAAAATTTCCCTAAATTCATCTGAGATTTCACTGTCAACGTAACCTACCGTTCCGGCACCTATCTCTACAATATCACCAAATTCGTCCAAACCGGTATCAATTGCATCTTCCATGCATGCATCATTTAAAATCGGTTGGGATTTAACGGCAATTGTAATGTCCAAACCATATTCTTTAATTTTAGATAATAATAATTTATCAAAAACTATTTCACCAGTATTGTCAACCAAATACAATACCCTGTCATGCTTTTCAAGGGATTCTTTAAAGGGTTCGATGTCTTTTATCACCAAGTCCTTATCTAATGCATCTGCTATCAGCTGTTCAATATCATCACTTAATTCAAATGCACCAAAATCCAGAATATTTCCAACAATAGCTATCTTTACACGATTTTCCAGAGTATCATTTTCCTTTAAAATATTTTTAGCCAATGGCAGAAATTTTAATGCAATCTCATTGCCCAATTTCTTCTGATTAATATAGGGATCATTACAATTGGTTTTAGCTTTAATGAGATTATGAATATGAGAACCGGTTTTATTAGAGTTAGTTCCTTTCTTAAATTTAGTAGCCAAGAATTTAAAAATATCATTCATTAACTCCATTTTTAAATCTTCATCATCTGTAGCTAAATCTATAGCTTCACGAGCTTGCCTTAAAAAACAAGGCCCACATTCATAACTAATCTTCAAAATTAACCACCATATATTATTTGAATTAATTGAATTTCATCGTCTTCGTTGATTATTGTATCCTCAATTACTAGTTCCCCATTCTGTTTTGCAACAACAGTCTGGGTTGATAGACCCATTTCCGTAATTAGGTCTTTAATTGCATAATTTTCTTGTGGTATTTCTTTTGATTCTGATTTATTTTTAAATTTTAAAGTAAAAGACATTTAATCACCTTTTAATTCTTCTATAAATGAACATGCTTTACATAATTCATTGGCTGCAGGTTCACCACATTTAGCACAGCGCCCATGAGAATATTCTTTTTTAAAGTCCTCTTTAATTGCATTCTTGATTTTATCATAGCCTCTCAAAGTTGAGTATTTAATTGTCGGATGATCCTCACTTAATTTGTTAATGACTTCTGAAACTTCTCCCCTGAATGACTGCTGTGCATACGGACAGCTTGCAAAGTGAACTTCCAATTCCTTTGCAACAACATATAATCCAATTTCACGTTCTGGAATTTCACGAAGAGGTTTGATTTTAACTGTGAATTCTTCTGCTTTTGATTCTGTTTTAGCTCCCAATTTAGTTAGATTATCAGTATTTCCTTCAAGATAATTCATCATTATCGCTTGAACCTCATCATCTAAATTATGGCCTGTAGCGATTTTAGTAGCTCCCATTTCACGGGCTGCCTTATTGATTATTGTTCTTCTAAAAACCCCACAATATGAACATGAACCTTTATGATTAGGCTTTTTCATTACTTCATCTAATGTGATACCATATGTATCTTTTAGGGAAACGACTTTATGTTCTATACCTAAACGTTCGGCATGTCTAATAGCTATATCAACACCGTCCTGCCGGTAATTGTCAATTCCTTCATCTACAGTTACGGCACAGATATCAATGATATTCATTTCACGAAATGAATTTAAAATTTCAAGTGTAGTTACACTATCCTTTCCTCCAGAAAGTGCAACCAAAACCTTATCTCCCTTATCCAATAATTTTTCTTTCCTAACCGTTTTAATAACTTTTCTTTCAATTGATTCTATAAAGCAGTCTTTACATAAATACTGACCGGACTGCTCTTTTTTAATAATAACATTAGGATTACCACATTTGGTACAATCCATATTCTCACCTACATCTGCTCCACAAATTGAGCTAATTGATTAAGGGTATTAACTTCAAATACATGTGCTCCAGCATCTTCATAGAGTGAAACACAACTATCAACTATATCCCATTTATTCCTATCTTCAGGATTTAGTATAACAACTTTTTTAGAGTCACGAACCATCTCTTCCACCAGATGTACGCTCGCAGGTATTCCATTTTGTTTTGGACCTGCCCAGTCCCTACAATCGGACAATATGATAACATAAGACTTATTGTTTAAATTTGCCTTTTCCTGAAATGCCTTGAATGCAGAATACATGTCTGAGGTTCCATGAACCATCATATTCTTAACTCT
>NZ_JAZTXC010000117.1:0-8424 GCF_045636185.1 Methanobrevibacter sp.
GTCGGTAAAATCATATTAGGTATCTCCATAGTTTACATGTTATTCTTCTACCACAGAGCTATCGGTTTATTATACTCAAATGTTGAATAAACCATTTTTTTTCTTTTTTCTTTTATTCTTTTAAAATTTTTTCTCAATTCCTATACATGACTTTAAAAAAATACGCTAAAACCAAACATGACATCTATTTAAACAAAAAAACAAACAAATAAAAATATACTTCCAACAAAAAATACAAAATAATCAAACGACATTTTGCATAAATTACATGGAAAAATTTTCACACCTATCATTCCTACCACAGGAGAGAACATCATTATTGATTGATGTTTTTGAATCATTTATTACTTTTAAACTTTTTAATATTAGCTAAATTTGCTTTCAGTACCCCATAGATATTTTCTGCACCCACAATTTCTTCATCAGGAACATTCCAATCTGAAGGATATAAAATAAACGGTTCTGATTGGCTTCCTCCAACCCCACCATGGCTTCCAACCAACTCTTCAAAGGCACAAACCTCATCCTTTTCAGCATCGTAAAAACTGTTGACTAAAATGTCTGGAGCGTATTTAAAGGAACTGTTTCTTTTTAAATGATGAACAATGTTGTCTCCAAAGCCTTCAAGAGGATTTTCCCCTTCAACTTCATCATTATCAAGATAGCATGTTCCGTTTTTACCTATTGCTATGTCACCCTTTTGAGAGGATTTAACTAAAATAAATCCTACGTATTCATTGTTGACGATTTCATGAATCAGCTCTGGAAACATATTGTTGATTTCTTCATAGGTTAATCTATGATTCCATTGGGTTAGATAAATCATTGCAAGATTTCCTGATGCAAGAACAATTACTTCGGAGTCCGATAGTTCTTTTTCTTCATCTTTCTTATTTCTGTTTTTAATGTTATCAATTTTATCTGAAAATGGAATATGTACTTCTGCAAAATGGTCTTGGTTTGATGACATATTTGCATACATACTGATGTCTTGAGGAAGCAGGGATTTAATAAAATCTTCAAATGACTGTCCATATCTTTGTTTGAATGTTGCACCATTAGTTTGACCATGGTCAGACTGTATCACAAATTGATAATCTCTTGGAGAATATTTGTTTCCATCAAACAAATGTTTAATCTGTTTGTCTATTCCTTTAAGGGCAAACCATGCATCTCCATCTCTAACCCCAGAATGATGGGCAATTTCATCATAACCCAGATATGTGGAATAAGCAACATCAATATCCCCAACCATCATGTCTCCAATTAGTGTTTCTGTATTGATTTCCCTCATGAATACATTTGTTGCTGCCCTTGTTGGAATATATATGATTCCTCGTGAAATCCTTGGTCTGATATTATATATTTTATGTTTCAATTGGGAAATTATTTCACGACCCATATCTTCAATGAGCAGCACAACTATACGTGCGAAATTGCTGGGATTTGAAAAAATGGAAAACCATGCACCATTGTATAGCTTTTTCAAATCAGTTATTTTACTGAAAGTAAAGATTACATCATCAGTATCTCCTGAAAATAGATTGGATCTGCTTGCTCCATTTTCAACAAGCAATCCATTTCCATCAGATATTCTATCTTCAAGTATTTTAACTTTTGTAACTCCAGAACATTCCATCATCTGATTGTCATTTTCTTTTTCAATCCATCTAAAAGCAGTGATATTTTCATTATTTCCGTGAAGGATTCCCGCCTGACTGGCTCCCGTCTGTGAAGACAAATCAGTTTCCCATTTTTTAAGGGTATGGGTCTTACCCTCTATCATTGACTTGACTGTAGGCATATAACCCTTGTCGACAGCTTCACATAAAACATCATATGCAAGCCCATCTATTTCCACAATTATTACTCCAGGATAATCCTTAATATCCCCTTTTCTTTTCTTTTGAGCTTCCCTTAACACCGCCTGATAATATGCTCCATCATCATCCAGTGAAAATATGGTTGATATAATAAGTGTAATCAATGCTATTAATATTGGGGTTAATATTATATTCCAACCGGTAATGTATATGCCAAAAAATTGTCCGAAAAATGCAAAAATTCCCCCATTTAAAGAAATAGCTGCAATTCCGAAAGTCCAAACAAAAAATGGCATGAATATCTTTGTTAGAATTGGCCAGAATATGGCATTAAAAATACTGATGAAAAATATGAATAGAATAACTTCATTAAAATTAGCAATGGAAAAATCCAATCCGAAGCTAATTAAATAGATTCCTATAAAATTTGCAATGAATAGTACCAAATATCTTTTCAATGATAAACCCGGTGTTTTTTTAAGTTCATCAATATCTCTCATATTTTTACCCCATAGTTTATAACTAAATTATCAAGTTCAATAATACCCTTTTTCAAATCATACGAATAATTTTGAAAAAAATAATGCTCAATAATATATTTAATAGCTAACTATTTAATAATACTATCTAAATAATGAACTGATTACATTGAAATTTGTAAAAATTCAAATAAAATAAAAAAAAAAGAAGGATAATAATCCTTTAAAATTATGCATTTTTTTCAATTAAGGTCATACCACGGTCTATAACTAGAACAAAAACTCCTTCCACAATTAATGCAACTCCAACGAGTACAGCTATCAAAATAGGTTGTGATGCGAAAAATGCTGCGAGTACAGCATTTAAAATACCTAAAATCAAAATAATTGCGGAATAAATTTTATATTTGCCGTCTAAATAGAATATTCCCATTATTCCATATACCATCATCAGAATTGCGATAATGTAGAACTGTAAAGATACAAGGAATGGTAAAGCATTTAAGAAGAATATAAACATGATACCAAATAACAGGGAAAGTATTCCAACAAGTATAGATAAAATTGAATAAGAATTACCAAACTCACCTATAAAAAGAATTCCTGTACCCATTTCCGCTAAACCTAAACATACTAAAGAAAAACCAATACATATAGAAAGTAATTCAGATGAAAATATTGGACTAACAATCAGTATTATACCGAAGAGTATATATAATAACCCTATAATTTTTTCTCTAATCAAAATATCACCTCATAGTTGATATAAATTATAATATGAAGAAAATATTATTTAAAAATAACTATAATCTTAAATCTTAAAAATGCAATTTCACGAAAAATATTAATCAATTAACAGACATAATGGAAAATATTAAATCAACACGAAAACATGCCCCAATTCATTGTCAAATATCACCTAAACTTTTTCAGATAGAATTATTTCTCTTTTTTCTTGCTTTTAATCAATTCTTCCAAATCATCAAATTGTCGGTCAACGTATCTGTTTACTATTGAAACAGCCAAAGTAGCGGTACCTACAAAGGATAGAATATATCCTCCCCATGCCAATAGTAACGAATCAAGTTTTCCAACTACACTATTTCCTGCAGGATCATAACTATTACTTGTAAATGCATTTGAAACCATAGCTATGGAATTCAAAGGAGAAACATCCTCAGCAAACATTGTAAATATAAAACTAAATAATATTATTGAAAATAACAATATTATTGATATTCCTATCCCCATAGTTTCAGTGTATTTCATAAATTTACGATCATAAACATAACTAAAATACAGATATCCGAAAATATGGAATAAATCCAGGAAATCAGGTGAATTATATCCAATTAGTAGTTTAGCTATGGATCCGAAAGGAACTAATAAAAATAATATAATCTTATCCTTTAATGATTCACTATCACTGTTTATGAAAAGATATATTGAAACAATAATATCCAAAATAAATATAGGATAAGCACCCTCACCCCAATCAAATATCAGATATAAACTAATCACTATGAAAACAAATATCATTAACAAGTAAAAAACTTGCTTTAAAGAGGCTAGTTGTTCAACAGGAAAATATTCAGTAGGATTTAAAAATTTTGAATTTTTAAAACTAGGGTTTGATTTAATCTTATTAACAATAAATTTAGTGGCATATGCTAAAAATAGGAAAATTCCAAGCATACCCAATAATGCAATAATTATAATTATTACAGACTGAATATCCATTATTCATCATCCCCTTCAATTAATCTTTCTAATTCTTTAAACCTTTTTCTGAAATGACTGGTTAAAATTGCTGCAGTTAATGTTGCCGCACTCACACCAGAAAGGACATAACCTCCCCAAACCAGCAATAAACTATTAAACTTACCCGCAATTGAATTACCGAAGATACCATACCCATTACCTGTGAATTGATTGGAAATCATTACAAGGGAATCTAAGGCATTGACTCCTTCAGCATACTGGGTTATAAAGAAACTAACAAAAATAATTAAAAATAATAATACTATAGTTACTCCCAAACCATTTGAATTAGTATATTCCATGAATTTATCAAAGTTGAGTTTTGCAAAGTATATAAATACTAAAACATGAATTATATCTGCCATATAAATTACTAAATCAATATTGAACAATAAGAAAGATAAAGCTCCATACGGAATTAATAACAGCCATATAATCTTATTCTTTATAGAACTTTTATCTATTGTAATTGCAAAATATAATGAAAGTGCAATATCAAATATTGCAAATGCATATATAAATTCCATTTCAAAGCCAATCATGGAATAAAAAACATTTACAATACATAATGACATCAGAATTAAATAAAAAATCTGTTTTAAAGAATGAATCTCATCTTCAGGCAAATAGTCATTCATATCAATAGAGTTCAGATACTTATTTTTTATTATTTTGTATGAAAACACTCCCAAAAGAGTTAAAACTAAAAAAATAATAATGACAACAGCAAACTGAAATAATATTTCACTTAATAATTCCACGAAAATTCACCAAATAAACTTTACAATTAATTTTTTATATTTTTAATTATATTAATGTTATGAATTTAGAAAAATAATTTTAAATCGTTTCAAAAAAGAAAATGAAAGGATTAAATTTAATCCCTTATTGTAATTGTGTTTGATATTCTTAATTCGTCATATTCTGAAGTAATTATGTATTCGCCTGCCATAAGGTTGATGTTTAGTTTAGCCAATCCATCAGAATTTGTATATCTTGTATATAATATACCATTAATATTAAATGTTACGGCAGCATTAGCCAATGGTTTTCCCTGACCATCCACAACAGTTACATTGAATGTTGAGCCGTCTTTATAGGTCATTTCCAAATCAGCAGCATTTAATGTCGGCACTACAGTAATGTTGTATGACATTTGAAGGCCAGTCAACGGATCAAAAGCAGTCAATACATAAACGCCAGGATTCAAATTGATGTTTAACTTTGCAGTTCCGTTTTCGTTGGTTGTACGATTGTAGAAAACACCATTGATGTTTATGGTAATAGTTGCATTAGGAACCACATTACCTACACCATCAATTAAGCTAATATAGAACTGTGATTCGTTTCTGAAGTATTTAACCAAATTATCTGCAATTAATGTAGGCAATACATTAATCTTATTTTCAACTGTTGTACCGTTGAATGTGGTTTTGATTGTGTAGTTTCCCGGATTCAAGTTAATAGCCATTCTGGCAGTTCCGTTTTCATCACTAGTTCTAGTATAATTCATACCATTAATTTCAAAAGTAACTGTTTCATTTGCAACATCCACATTTGCTTCAAACTTGGAATCGTTTTTATAGATTTTAACCAAATCTTCAGTATAAATAGGCAAAGCCACAGTATAGACTTTTAAACAAACAATGAAATCGTTTTTATATGCATCCTCCCAATTTTCACCATCATAACAAATAAATGATATATTTTCAGTATAATGAACCCTAGTTTCATCTATTAGAGTATAAGGTGCCCCATTAGATGTTACTATTGCTTTAAAGATATCTCCTTCTTTAATAGGTACGTATTCATTTAATTTGATAGTGTGATAACCGCAATATGGTGATACTCCATCCTGAGTTAATTTTAATTCATCATTTACAAAAATTTCGACAGTATAATTGACACCACTCTGGTTGAAGTATGTTCCGACCGCTGCAATCGCATCATTTTCTAATGCTTCAAAAACATTGTAAAAACTTACATTTCCATTACTTGAAGTAAAATTACCACCCCAAAAGATGTCATATTGATAGTTTTTATTGTATGGCTCCGTATTTTCAATTATTATTGAAGTTGCATAAGTATCAACATTTACTGAGGTTAGAAGTGATTTGTCATAATATGAAATATAGAAAAATCCATTATCTCCCCAGTCAGTATCCCAGCTGTTTTTCACAATCCATGCACCGTCACCAGGTGGAGTAATAGCAAATTTTTCTTTTTGGAAATTATCATCCCATCCCACAATTGAAACCGCATGATCAGCTTCAAGAGAACTGTCATTAACATACTGAGCATAAGTATCAGGATTATAATAACGGATTTGATCATCAGACATAATTTCACTACAGTAGGCCACATCTATAGAACCATAATTCATGATGGCCAATTTGAGTTGTGTACCTGCTGGTATTTCCATGTTTGGTGTAAACATCACGTCCTGAACATGAACATCATTATCTGTTGTAATAAATGGTGAAATCTTTCCAATCTCATCATAAACATCAAAATCTAGTGTAAATGCCCCTAACCAGCTCAATAAATATCCCGCAGAATATCTGTTATCTCCGCCTTCAGGTTCACAACCACCATAAATTGAATATTGCAACATAGCATTTTGCATGTTGTTTTCTGAAAAGTCAGCTACAATGCCTGTAGCTTTTAATAATGCAGATTCTAAGGTACCGCACATTGAGAATGTCCAGCAGGCACCCATAAATCCCTGGTTTCTAACGGGTGAAGTCCATCCCCAGTCACGCAGGTCAAATCTCTTTGGAACGGTTTCAACATTAATGGTATTGTTGATTAATGTCAAATCAAGACCTTGACCGCTTACAACTGTTGCATAAAATGTATTGTTGGTTGAGATATTGTAATATGTATTGTTTTCCAAAACACTATCTTCATCAAATACAGTATAAATGTCCTGAGTATTGTTTTCAAATACGGAATTCTTAATGTTATATGAAGAATCATATGCATAGACTGCATTGCCTACGCTTGCAGTGTTATTGATAAAATTAGAGTTATCTATATTTAATGTAGAAATATCTGAGAATATTGCGCCGCCATATGTTGGATAATCATCAAATATGCCAACACCATTTGAAGTGAAATTACAGTTATCGATTTCACAATTATCAACAAATGAAAGATAGATTGATCCCCCATTATATTCGGCATGGTTGTTAATAAATTCTGAATTATCCACTACGAGATTTCCGCCATATTGCATATATGCACCGCCGAACCCAGAAGAGACATTTTTAAATATAGAATTGCTTATAGTCACGTCACCATCTCCACATTCCTCTCCAATAATATCTGCAAGAATAGCTCCAGCATTATTAGAGGATGTAGTGTTGATGAATTCACAATTATTAATATATATCTCTTCCACCTCTTTAACACCTATTGCACCAGCACTGATACTGGCTGTCAAATTAATGAATTTGGAATTAATTACACTAAGAGCTTCGGATTCAATAGAATAAACTGCAGGCGCATAATCAGAAACAATATTTGAAAAGATGGAATTTTCTATATTACCCTCAGCAGCATCAAGAAAAATTTGACCAAATTTTGAAAATATCTTTGATGATATATATGTATTGCAAATATTAACTTCACCCTCCTCAGCATATATTGATGAACCGGTATTTGCATAATTATCAATGAATTTAGAATTATTAATGTTGAGAGTTGCATCATCTACTCCCACAGCACCACCATCTTCAGATGCGTAGTTGTTGATGAAAGTAACATTGTCTAATGTTAATGTATTAAAAGTTAATATTGCTCCATAAAAGTTAGAATAGCCGTTGATTAAAATTAAATTTTTTAATGTTACATTGTCTGCAAAAATGGTGAATATTCTTGATTGGTTATTTCCGTCAATTGTGTGGCCATTACCGTTAAGGACAAAATCCTCCTTGTCAATTGTAATTCCACCTTTAATATCAGTTTCATTGTAGAATATATAGTCATGTGTTAAATCCAACACATCATCTGCATTTTTTATTTCGTCAGCCAATTTAGTGAATGAATCTTCACTAGCCAGATAAATGTCGTTTTGACCATCATCACTTATAATATCATCGGAATCAATATCTGCCGCACAGACAACCCCCACAGACATGATTAAAATAAGCATGATGATAATAATTTTTAAAATCTTCATAAATAATTTTATATGAAAAATATTATTTAACAATATTCATTTAATTTTAAACATTATCCTACGTTAATCAGCGATAATTGAAAATATTTAAAAAAGAAAACTAAGATATAAATCCATGTGAAAAATCGACATTTAACATTTATATCATATTTTTAAATTTATTAAAACAAAAATATAC